>JAFSTJ010000461.1 GCA_017450525.1 Victivallales bacterium
CAATGAGGCGCAGACGATCCTTCTCAACCTCCCGCATCTTTTCTGGCACGAGCTTCAGATACTCCTGGTTCTTCTCCTTCAACACTTTAAAATCAAGGTCATCGGGACGCGGACGCGCCGCCAGGCATTCGGCTGGAAGCACAGCCGCCTGCGCATTGTTGGCAGCCCCTAAACCTGCCTTGCCCTGATTCTCCGCTGCAACGGTCCCATTCCCCGCACCAGACTTTTCTCCTGACTTCATCTTGAAGGCATAGACGCCCCCTATGCCCAACGCCAGAAGGCATGCCAGCGTCAGAGCGACGTTCAGCAAGGAACCTTTCTTCTGCTGACGCTCAACCTTCACATGCATGGCTCCGCTGCGCTTCAGGCGCTTCTTCGTGTTTCCCTTGGCAGCCGCACTGTTCCCGCGAAACACCGTCGCCAGTTCTGTTAGGTTGGTCGGGCGCTTCGACGGTTCCACGGAAAGCATCTTCATAATAGCTTCCACCACGTTGAATGGCAAGCCTTTCCGCAACTCGCCGATGGGCTTCGCACCGCCGTGTTCAGGAATGACGCCCGTCGCCATGTAGTAGATGCATGCGCCAAGGCTATAGACATCCCCCTCCAGCGTCGCAGCTTCGCCCGCCTTGCGCTCTGGTGCGGCAAACAGGCCTGGCTTCGTCCCCAGCGCCACGGCGGCGCCGAAGTCCGTGACAAGCACATCATGTTCCTGGCTGATAAGGATGTTGGCTGGACAGAGGTTGCCATGATGGATTCCAGCCGCAGCGGCCTCCGCCACGGCTCCGACCATCTCGCCCGCCAGCTCCAGAAGCGTCTTTACCTCGCGAAACTCCTCGCATGGCCACTCGACGGAAGGCATGTATTGCGAGACCACATACGCCCCCTCCGCCGTGCTGCCGCAGCCATAGATGGAGGCGATGCTTGGATGGCTGATGGTCGCCTGCTTGCGTACCGCCTCCAGAAACGCCTCCCGCACTTCCGCAGAGCATGCGCTCTCTTTGACGAGCTTCACTGTCGCTTCGCGGTCGAGGGAAGGCTCCAGCGAACGGTACAAGGAGCGCTGCGAGGAGTCAAAAAAACGCTCCTCCAGCAGGATGCTGTCATTGAACCACTTCGGAATGGTAATCCGCATGTCGCATTTCGGGCAGGATACCTGCGAAAAGGGCTCCAGTTCGCTGACATCAAGCTTGACCCCGCAGCTGGGGCAACGTATCTTCATCTTATGGCCTGGATTCGTGTCGGGCATGATTAGTGGTTAGTGGTTAGTGATTAGTGGTTATGGGTTAGTAACCAGTCAGAACCGATGCGGCAGATGCGGCAGATGCAAACTTGGGAAACGCAAAGTTGAAGAAACTCTCGAATGCTTTGTCCCAGCGGTTCCATCTGTCCCAGCGGTTCCATCTGTCCCAGCGGTCCCATTATATGGGTTCTGAATAAAAACATTATTCCTAAAATTTAACACCATTATCATTATTTTCGACCTAACGACTTGAAAAAAACAAAATACAGGCTATTTTAATGGATATGAAAGAAAAGCATGTCTCCATCGTCTAACGGTTAGGACATCAGGTTTTCATCCTGGTAATATGGGTTCGATTCCCGTTGGAGATGCCATTTTTATGCCATTTCCGCATTGCGGGAATGGCTTTTTCTTTGTTTTTCAGAGCCGTCCCATAATTTCTGATAATCGGTGATTCCAGTGCGCAACCAAGCATGGGAGTGCATGATTTCCCAAGCCCCCCTTTTTATGAGTGGATTGTATTGAGCAGGACTTATGCCATCCAGTCGAATGTGAGCTGGTAGGCCGTCTCTGGGCTGCCTCTGATGATGTGCCGGCGGCGTTCCCGCGGCGTATTGCAGCATTCGAAGACGCTTGAAAGCCTGAAGTGCCTGCTCAATGCTCAAATGCGGCTTTTATAATTATCTTATTTGAAAACTCTTCAAAACGATGTAAGTTAGTTTTAGACATTACAATATCATTCCTCAGCCAAGGATTACCCATGAAACAACTCCTGCGAAAAGTCTTCTTATGGGATGAACCTGCAAAGGGTGCGTTCTTTGCGGTGACGCTGCTGTATGTCCTGCCAAGGTTCTTCTGGGCTATCGTCGTTGACATCGTGCTGCCAGTCTTTCTGCGAGGAGGAAAAGCGCAAGAGGCTGTTTTGTATTTTCTTGGGGCGCTGATTGGAGGTGCATTGATCTATGCACTGGTTGTTTTAGCGCATTTCCTGCCAAAAGTCTCCATGGCAAACAAGGTATTGGCGATTGCTGCTTGCATTTGCGCCGTTTTGATGCTGGTCTTCTGGGGAGTTGCACCTGATGGTTATTCGCGTCTATGGTGGATGTTTCCCCTTGTTTTGATGGCTTTTGGAGTTGCATATCTCTTTTATCCCGCCGTCAAGGCATGGGAATGGGTGGTAGCTATTGTTACGGGGGGAGTTGGGATTAGCGTGTTTTCATCGATGAAGTCGTGGGGGTTATGTGAAGTGTTCAAGGGGATGGGGATTTTCACGCAGGTCAGCGGTATCTTCAGGCATGTTGAATATTCTGTTGGCTTGCAATGGCTTCTGATTTTTGTCTCAATTCTGCTGTTGGTAACCTCCTACTTGATGTTTGCCAGGATAATCGCGAAGGGGGGTGGCGTGCCGTTCAAAAGTCTCTTTGGCAGAGGCGTCGTCACGCTGTGGAGCCTCTTCGTTGTGATGTACCTGGCGAGTATCTGCCTGGGAGTGGCCGCGATGCGTGATTCACAAAAAGCCAGAAAGGAACTGGAGGCCTACTGGGGGATGCCTGTCAATACCAAGACACTTGTCGAACTCTACGCTAAGAACGACAACATCGACCAGGCGTTCTGGAAGGAACTGAACAGTCTGGAGGTGACGTTTTCCGAGTTCTTCAGGAAATATGACGGCATAGACACGTTAACCAGTATTCCCAATGCTGTTCTGCCTCCAGACATCTATGCGGAATGGAAAGAGGCGTTCAATAGCTCAGCTGAACTTCGTCGCAGTGAGGAGATGCTGGATGCACCGCCCCCTTTGCCAGAGCGGAAATACAGTTTCGACTACGATGAGTTCCTATCAGAGCTCTATTCAAGATGCAGAAGCATAGCACGCCTGGAACGGTGGCGTGTGCGATTGGCACTAGAGGAGAAGGAAATTGAGGCCGCCAAGAAGGCGTTGCGGCGGTTTGACAATCTTTGCGTACCGCTTATATCTGACTACAACGAAGTCTCAGGTTTGGTCTGGGTGGCAATCGAGATGATGCGCCCCAGTGCGCTATGCGATATTCTGTCCAGCGGACTGGCTGATGAGGCATGGCTTCGCGAGCAGTCCACGCTTTTGCTAGAAAAGGAGCAGTTGTTTTCAGGCGTGCAGAAGCAGATGATTCTGGGCTCCGCCGCCTGTATGATGGATACGTTTGACAAGTATGCCGAATATACAGCCACGACCTCTATTGTGACGCAGCCTGAAGCATGGATTTGTCTTAACCATGAAGAGGCCGTCATGGCCCGTTGCCATTGCATCTCGGACTTTGCCGATTTCCCAGAGAAACCCGAGGCGATTTTTGCAAGAATGCTTTCCCCTGCAATGCGCAACATTGGAACAAAAAGCAGTCCTAAACTAAAAGCGGCTTTGCGGATTTCAAGAGGGCTGATTGAAGCGGAATTGGTGCGCTTGAAGACAGGCGCCTATCCTAATGCGATGGAGAACCTGCCCGAAGACCCGTTTACGGGCAAGCCACTTCGCTACGCCATTGGCGAATTTGAGGTTTCCGAGGAGCATTTCCAGAAAAGCAACAACGATGACGCTATCTCGCTTGCTGCGGTGCAAAGATTGCGAGAGTGGATGGAAATGCCAGACGAATATGCCAAGGAGTTGGCACGCCCTAAGCAATACACTTTCAAGACCGAACGGCACAAGGTCAATGCCATCCGTATCTGGAGCGTCGGTCCCGATGGCATCAGCGGCGATGAAGTGGGAGATGACGATCCGCAGAAGTCCCGCGACGACATTAGGTATTTTATCCAAAGGCGTGAATGATGAAGCACTTTCTGCACAGAATCTTCTATTGGAACGAGCCCGCGAAAGGCGCGTTTTTTCACGCGACGGCGATGTGGGCGGTGCCGTGGTGTTTTTCCGCGTGCTTGTGCTTCTTGTCGTCGTTCCTGCTGACACTGGAACCGTCTGCGATTGAGAAGAGTTTTTTCTGGAAGTGGCTTTGGGCAACACTGTTTTTCGGGATGCCTGTTGTCGCTGTCGTTGAAGCGGTTGCGGTGATTCTCTGCCTGGCGCGTCTGTTTAGATTGCAACGCAAGAATCGGCAGTTGGGCAGCTCTTGCGGATGCCGTGTTGTCCGTCTGGGCCTGATGGTGGCTTTGCTATGGCTTTTCGCAATGGCCATTGTCATAGCGCATGGCTCGTACTGGACGATGTATCTCGTCCGTGCCTTGGCGGTTGCATTGGGGGGCTATGTTTGCTTGGGATGCTGGTTGGCTAGTTTCCAGAGAAACATCATCGGCAAAGGCGTCACGCTGATGTGGGGAGTTGTTGCCGTGCTATGGATTGTGTCGTTGGGCATGGCGATTCCCGCAAAAATCGCTTCGAACAAGCATTGCGCCGCACTTGAACGACGGTTCGGGCGGCCTCCGACATACGAGGCGAGGAACGCTCGGATTGCACAGGAGTGTCGCATTGATGCGGAGTTCTGGCAGAAGGTCCGCGAGATTCTTGAACGGAGGACGAAGTTTGATTCTGACACGTTGGAGGATGAGGATGCCGACAGGAGTTTTTACGTGTACGATATTCTTAAGGATTGCCGTAATTTCTGGCAACTAACCCCTGCTGAACTTGACTGCTACAGAAAGCAATTGGCGGATTTTACAGATTTGCCCGAGCTAGAGAGGATGTTCAGCGCACCATTGCCTCTGCTTCTTCACAAGTATTTTATCAGGCTTAGAGTTGGCGATGCAATTCGAGATGTCTATGGTTTTGAACAATGGCGTCTGAATATTGCGCTGGCCGACAAGGACATGGACACCGTCATGGCGGTTTTGGGCAGAATGGTCAATATATTGGAATGTCAGACGCAGATATCGAAATATGCCTTGGGAACAGGTAGCTGGTCATTCGAACGATGGTGTCTAACTTTCATTGAAAATCTTGTTGCCTCGCCGTTGCCGACGGACGAACAGCTTGCCAAGGTGAAGGAGCTGTTGGAGAAGCGTGAACCTGCATATAAGGAAATCCAGGAGGGAATGGCTTACTATTGTGCCATTGCGTTCAACAATCAGTTCAAAAACAACGCTGACGATTTCTTGGCAGGAGAACCTCGGCCTGCAGCGTATTCTTTGTTTCCGCTGCTCTGTTCCGTGAACAGAGGCTACTGGGATATTACAACTTCATCACAATGGCTTCATATTTATGTGGGACGCTTCCTCTTGCCACAGTTCTTTTGGTTTTACGCCAACGACCAGCGCATCACCTTCAAGGCGCTGGCGAGTTTTCCCGATGATTTGCCTGAGTGGAATTGTGGAAGCCTTTTGATTCGGATGGAGTTCAATTATGATTGGCTGGACTGGACCTATTATGGTTACCGTATGGCCCTTGCGCGGAACAGGGCCTTGCGATGCGCCATTGACGCTGTACTGGAGTTTCGGCGGACAGGCGCATATCCATCTACTTTGTCCTCGCCGTTGGACGACCCGTTCACAGGCGAGCCGCTGAAATACCGTGTCGGGGAGTGCTGGACCTATTACCATGACACACAGAAGGCATCCAAGATTCAGGCTCTTCAGGTCTGGAGCCTGGGTGTCAACAAGCGCGATGACGATGGAATACGCTTCACCCTTCCAGAAGATGGGCAAAGCAAAATATATCATCGCGACGACCTTCGCATCTTGATTCCATTGCCAGGGAGTGGCCTATGAAGCAGTTCTATCGCAAACTCTTTTTTCTGGATGAGCCAGCCAAGGGCGCATTTTTTGGCGTTACAGGTATTCTGGTGTTGCCGTGGCTGATTATGCAATACATAGGAGCTACCTTTGTTCATGCTTCCGCAATCGACATTATTTTTTACGGCTATATTGGGCTGAATGTAGGTTGGATTCTGTTGCTTAAGTGCTGGGTTCTACGTGATGGTTCATTGGACTCACTCATACCAAAGGATACCTTTTTCCTGCGGAGGCATTTCTACGGGATAGCGGGTGTTTTTATGGTCTTGATATGCATCATATCGGCGACTGTTACCTCGAATGGATTTGTTGTTGTCCCTATTGCCTTGCTATTTCTCTTCATTGACTTGACCATTGTACCAAATGCGAGATTCACGGAATGGCTTGCATTGTTCGTTCTGTTGCTCTGCGGCGTTCTTGGATTCTCGATGATTGTTATCTATAGCATCTTTCCGTTTTATGTTATCATCGATATATTGTCCGAATATGTCTCCATTGTGCAGTACCATGAGTATCCCGTGTTGACGCCGCTCTGTGATGCTCTGCACATCTCTGGAGCAGGCTGGAGCTGGCTCGCGTTTGTCTCGTATCTATTCATTCTGTCATTCTATCTGCTTCAAGGCAAAGTCATCGCAAGGAAGGCGAAGGTGCCGATGCGAAGCCTCTTCGGCAAGCGGGTCCTCTGCCTACTTGGGCTTTTCCTTGCGTTTTTCGTTGTGGGTTTCGTCCTTGCTTGGCGTGCGGAAGCAGGCTACCACAAGACCGTCGGCGAATTGGAGGCGTATTTCGGCAGGCCACTTGAAGTCAAGGAGGTAGAGAAGCTTTTTTACGATGGCAAGGAACCCGACACTGATTTCTGGAAAAAACTGAAAGAGGTCTCATGGATTGAAAAATGGCGGGATGTCATTTTTCCTATACACGATTCCCCTCATTACCACTTTCCTTTAAACAAGAATCTCTTTTGGAGCGTGTGGGACGCAGAGCCATACGGGAAATGGAGGGATTTTTGCCTGAACAATCCTGGCAACGCCACGCTGAACTCTCTTCTAGACGGAGTCATTCCCTCGCCGCCGCGAGAGTATGCCGAAAGAAAACTGCTAAGAATGCCATGGGATTTCAAAGACAGGATGCTTTTGCGCAACTGCTCATATCAACTGCTATGGCAGCTGCGTTTTTCGTCGGAGGCGCATGACACAGCCGAAGTTATGCGTATTTTTGAAAGATTGGACAACATCTGCGCCTTCGCAAAGCGAGATGAACTCTCCTTCTTCTATCAAATAGAATCACATCACCTGATGGCAATACAATATGCCATTGAAAGCGGCATGATGGACGATGCATGGCTAGATAAGCAATCGGAGAAGCTAGAACGCCTTGAACAGGAAGTCTCGGAACTGGCTAAACGCGAGATGTTCCGCCATGCCGTTATCGAAAACAGCATCCTTCAGCATTTGGCACATCATCTGGATGTTGTCAAAGGGGAGGATTACCCCCGTGTCGGGGCTGAACTCAGCCGTCTCCGCTGTTTTTTTCCGCCAATATGGTGGATGACGGCGTATAGCTCCAATGTCCAGGCAAGGCATTTTCTGGATGATCCGCTGGCACAGAACGGCGAGGTGAAGGAAAACCGTTTCTGGGGGTGGCATGACTATGGAATGCGCACAATGATGAAGGTACCCAAGAAACTGCTTGCCTCGATCCGCTGTGCCAGAGGGCTTTTGGAGGTGGAGAAAATCAAGCGTCAAACTGGAAGCTATCCCTTGCAAATGGAGAGCCTGCCGTTGGATCCATTCACGGGAAAGCCGTTGCAGTACTTCATTGGCCCTTGCGAAATCACGGCAGATGTCGTCAAATTGGCTTCGCCTGAAGAATGCGACGATAAACTTGACTATGGCTGCACCTGTGGCTGCGACTGCACCAACGGCTGCCGATGCAGAGAAAAATCAACGCAGACATTTGTGGATATGCACTGTTCAACGTATACCATCAATGCCGTGCAAGTCTCCAGCCAAGGCCCAGAGGCCGACAGAGAGTCTGATGATATCCTGTTCTTCATCAAAACTCCATAGGGAATTGAAGGAGAGCATTAAGGGAGAGTGAAAAATGAAAAAGCTTTTTTGGCCAATTCTCGCGATATGGATAATCGGTGTTGTTTGCATCATGTTTATGTACCATGTCTGTAGGCAGTTTCATAGTGAGCAAGAATTGTTTCACGAGTTGTTGAAGGACGACAACATGGCGGGTGTTTGGGAGGTGGCAAAAAGAATCGAATGGAAGGGCGGGAACGAGATTGTCGATGTCAACGATCGGATTATCTTGAACAAGGACCACACGTGCGAGATTCATTTCGAGGCGTTTCCTTCTTTGCTGCGTGACTTCGAGAAGCTCTCGCCCCATCGAACGGAGATTCAATCCCCAATACACGGAACATGGAAAGTTGAATTGCGTGAACCAAGCCAAGGTCACATTGTTTTCATGATTGACGTTCTGGGAACGAAGTACCACATAGGTCAAATCCTAAGATTTGATGTAAAAAGAAAAAGCGTTCGAATAGACCTCGGTCTTGTCAACTATGGCATTCAAAAGACCATAAGATTCTACAAGGTTTCAGATGATGAAATAAAGCGATGAGCTTCTTCATCCGCTTCGAGAAGAAGATGTAATTACTTCTAGGGAGTTTGCATGCTATTCTTTGAACCAGGTTTCATTGTATTTCTGCTATTTGTGCTGATACTGCTTTGGGGGGCTATCTGTGCGAAGGCGTTTTTGCTACTGCCGCCTCTGCCTCGCAGTGTTGGCGTTGTGGCGGCGACACAGTTGGTGACGGTGCTGCTCTATGAATTGGTCTGGAGCATTGAATGGATGGTGTCAAGGTACTCCATGACGTCTCATTTGCCCCTTCCTGATTCACTCGTTTTACCCATCATCATTCTGGCTTATTGCATCTGCGCCATTGGCTTTTTTACGACAATGGTTTTGGCTATGATCAAACCACGCCGAGCAAACATTCTGTGTTTTTTTGTCTCGCTTTTCCAGGCACTTGTCTTCTTCTGGTCCTTTATCGTAACCCAGGCTTGGGCTTCCTGCTGACGGCATGATTATGAAGCACCTTCTCCGCAAAATCTTCTTCTGGGACGCGCCCGCGCAGGGCGTTTTGTTCGGGCTGACGCTGATGCTGTTTCAGGCATGGGGCGGCTTCACCCTGCTATGCGCGGGACTGGCGAACCGTAACTGGCTTTGGACATTCGGCATTTCCCTTTCCTTCATTTTTAAAGATTAAGTTAAAAGTAAAATAGAAAACAAAAAGACATTTGACTATAACTTGATTTTTTTATGAGATATAGTCAAAAATCTTACTAATTCACTTGATTTATTGGGGAAGAAGGGTATAATCATCGAAATGATGGCATCGTCAATCTTTGCGAGATGAAGTTCGCGGCGGACAAATATGCTCTGACAGCGAAGGACGACAAAACATTGTTTTGCAAAAAAAGTTTGCTTAGCAAGGAGCTTCCACAACGGAAAACCATCCACATCACCTACGTCACGACATTCGGCCTGGACCATAACCCCTATTGGAACAATGTTCAGGCCGAAGTCACCCTAAACGATCTTTTTTACGATTCCTTCAATCATTCAACGATATAAACCCAAAATGTGCCAGGGCAAACCTTCTGTTGACGGCATGAGGATGAAGCACCTTCTCAGCAAGACCTTCTTCTGGGACGCGCCCGCGCAGGGCGTTTTGTTCGGGCTGACGCTGATGCTGTTTCAGGCATGGGGCGGCCTCACCCTACTGTGCGCAGGCCTGGCAATTCATAGCCGTCTTTTCATGTTCGGCGTGCCCCATTATCTCTTCCCTGCCAGTCTCATTATCCTCTCCTTTTATAGTCTGTTCCTGGTAGGCAGAGGAGTGTTGGACGGGGCACGACGGACGCGTACCCCTAGGTGGCTGCTGGCGCTGGCGTTCCTGCTTGTACCGTGCTTCCTGTTTGCCTTTGGCAAGTTGTATTCTGACAGCAGTGTTCTTATTTCAGGAACAAATTGGCCTGAAAAAGCTGCTTTGTGGGGCGGGCTCTTTCTATGGTTTGCCTTTATAGCCTGGCAGCGTCGCAGAGTTGTCAACCCCGTGAAGTTGCTGGCTGCGGTTCTTTCATGGGGTGGCGGTGGAGTGGTCTTCTGGACGCTATGTGTGTTTAGCAATCCATTTGAAGACAGGGGACCTTTCCATTGGTGTAACAGCTCCCTGCCGTATGTCTTGTATCGTAGATTGGGACTGAATGGCGCGAGCTGCTTCTGGTTCACGCTGGCGGGCTTCGTGTTAGTCGCAACAGGCTACATTCTGTTGTGGAGCATTCTCGCGCAGCACTCAGGCTGTTCGATGAGACAGTTATGCAGCAGAGGTATCCGCATCCTGTGGGGCGTCATGGCTGGCATCTACCCCGTGGCACTCCTGCTGGCACTTTGGAGCACAGCGCAGTACCGCAACGCCATACGCGATTTGGAGGCGCATTTCGGACATCCGCTGACTGCCGCAGGATTGGAGAACGTCTTCTATGATGGACGAACGCCCGCCCCAGACTACTGGAAGAAGGTGAATGCTTCGCTGAAGGCCTTTGAAGAGGAATCTGAGAAGGCCAAAGCGGAGAATGAATGGGAGTTTGTGAACCATCCAGATGCTGTCCTCCCAAAAGAACTCTACGAGAAGCGACGTGCGGTTTTCCTGAATGGCATGGACGCGGCGCGTCTGGATGAGTTGTTTGTCTCCCCGATGCCTCCAGAAAAACGCGAATACGTTGCGGGAAAGCTATGGTCAATGGAAAGGCCAGAACTGTCCAAATGCGAGAAACTTGCAGGTATTGAGCAACGTCGTTGCCGCTATGCCGTTGATGCGGGAGACTTTGAAACAGCTGCCAAAAGCCTTGCGCACATCGACATCCTATGCGACTACCTCAGCAAGGATTGCAGTGCTATTAGCTGGACGATTTGGCAGAGGATCGAGCAACAGAGAAACGAGATGCTGGGTTGGCTTCTGGAAGTGGGGTTGCCACAAGATGCATGGCTGGAGGAGCAGGCATCCAGACTTCAAAAACAGGAGGAGCGTTTTGACAAGAGCCAAAAAGGTGTTCTCTATTCCGAGGCGGTCATGGGCTTTGACTTGATACACATCGTGAGGACTGGTGGTCTATCTGCTGTTTTACCTGATGAAGGCTATTATGAACTGAATTACCATTCCATTCGCTTTTTCTTTCCACAGGGGTGGTGGCTGGCGGCAAAATGGGGAAAGGAGTATGCAAGGGTGATGAAGGCGACGTCTTTCGACCAGATGCCTTTGCAGGCGACTGGCAGTGGTTTTGTCGATTTGCTGGTGGCTGGCATATCTGGCATTCTGGTTAAGAAGCAACGCGAATACTATGCCTCTAGCCGCGTTCTGCGGGGGCTGATTGCTGCGGAACTGCATAAACGTAGCACAGGGAGCTATCCAGATGCGATGGAAGGACTTCCAATTGACCCTTTCACCAGCCAGCCGCTGAATTACCGCAAGGGCACCTGCAAAATCATCCGCTATACCTGCAAATGGAAGCCTGGCGAAGAGAGTACCGACGGTGTGTCGGACGCAGAGGACGGTGTTGCCGTGCCGCAGGGGCGATGGATTTTCGAGCCGACGGAGGAGAACATTGAGGCCGTGCAAGTCTGGAGCATCGGCCCCGATGGCATCGACGACGGTGGCCTTTTCCGCAAGGGAGATTATAATACTGGCAAAAGGTTAAAGGACGACATCAGGTACATCATTCCAATGCGGTGAGGGTGGAATTACCTCTATAGATATCATGATAGTGTAATGTGGATTATCAAAAGACTTTTGACTAAAGATCTGTTACCCATAAAGGTAGTTTTTAACCACAGATTACACAGATTACACAGATGTTTCAGCCGCGTTTCAACGCGGCTGAAAACGGGGTTATTATGGGGTACGGGAAAATGAACCGCGGAGTGCCGCGTCA
>JAFSTJ010000462.1 GCA_017450525.1 Victivallales bacterium
ACTGTGGACTGTGGACTGTGATGGGACTGAGGAGGGCTGATAGTGTTGTGCCTGCCAGGTGGGGATGGCAGTCCCGCGTCCTGACGCGCGGCCAATGGCCGCGCGGAGCAGCGTGGCGCGCAGGGCAGCGTGCCGTTACTTATTGATTTCCGCCGCTATGGCGTCTTTGGTTTCGAAGCAGATGTCTGCTGGCGTCTTTCCTGGTTGTGGGTTGATAGGTGGCAGGAATGTCACTGTGATGTCCTGACCCCACTTGGGGAAGCGTTTGTTGCGTGGCAATGCCTTGAATGTGCCGTTGATCGCCACTGGTATGACTGGAACTTTAGCGTCGAATGCTAGTTGCGCGAAAGTGCCTTTGAACTCGCAAAGCGAGCCGTCCATGCTTCTTGTGCCTTCAGGGAATATCAGAATTGACTTTCCTTCCTTGAGCCCATTGTGCAGTGTGGCGATGGATTTGCGGATGTCGCCATTGATTTCCATGGGAACTGCGTTGTGCCTGCGTGCGAAGCCCTTTGTGAAGAAGCCTTCTATGTATTTTGAATACACGTAGAATAGCGTTGATTTGAACTTTGCGCTGCTCAGACCAATGCAGAGGGCAGGTCCGTCCAGGTAACTTTGATGGTTTGGCGCGAAGATGCATGGGCCATCGGGGATGTTTTCCAGTCCCTGCACTTTGTAATGTGAGATGCAACGCAGATACATTGCCACCATAAAGCGCAAGAATCCATGTGTGATGCCTGCGTGTGGCAGTGGATATGCCTCGACCTTGGCATTTTCCGTTTTGCCAGAACGTGCGTCGATTTCAGCCGCCAGTGCGCGTGCCGTGGGATATTTTGCCAGCGCCTCGACTTCCAGCCAGATGCCCCAGTCGCTGTTAAGCGAACTGAGCAGGTTTAGTTTTGCAAGTGAATCCAGTCCCACATCCAGTTCCAGGTGCTCGTCTGGTCCCACTTTTCTGCCCGATATCTTTTCAATGGAGGCGATGAGGTGCTTGTATGAATCTGTGTCTGGCGCTGGTGTGGAGGCCTGTTCCTGCTTGCGTTCGCCTGGCTTTGCATTGAGGTTTTCGCGTATGACGTGTCGGCGCAGCTTGCCTAGGCGTGTGCGCGGCAAAGGCGTTTCCTGTATTACCAGGTTTGCAATGCGCTTGTACGAAGGCTCCGCCTCGTTGAATGGTTCAATGACCTGGTCCATGAGGGTTTGCCTGATGTTCACAATGCCCTTGGCGGAGATGACCTCCATGTCAGGCACGGCTACGGCTACCAGGTTGCTGCCATCGTCAGTCACTGCGATTTCACTTAGCAGGTTGCCTGCTTTTTCCTGGAGGTGATGCTCCAGTTCGTATGGAATGATGTTCTTTCCGTTGCCAAGGATGATGAGTTCCTTGCTGCGTCCAGTCAGGAAGAGGAAGCCATCCTCGTCAACATATCCCAAGTCGCCTGTGTGGAGCCAGCCTTCTGCATCAATGATTTTTGCGGTTTCTTCGGGGCGCTTGTAGTAGCCAACCATGACATTCTTGCCTTTGACCAGCACCTCGCCGTCCTTGATTTTGATTTCATTACAGGGAATAGGCTTTCCTGGAGAGCCTGGCTTGTGTATGCCGTCTGGCGGTGTGAATGAGATCATGGGTGAGGTTTCGGTCATGCCATAGCCTTCCAGCAGTTGGAAGCCAAGTGCATAGAAGTCCCTGGTGACCTGCGGATCTGCAGCCGCGCCGCCTGAGGAAATGTAGCGTATGTGCCCGCCGAATGCGTCCTGCACTTTCTTGAATATCTTTCGTGACAGCCACAGTGAATCGAAGAATACGCACACCCTGTACAGGAGGCGTGCTATGAAGGACTGGCGCACCTTCTGCATCATGGAGTTGCGGAATATCTCCAGCAGACGCGGCACGCCCACGATGAAAGTGCATTTGCCTTCGTTCAGTGCCTTGAGAATGGCCTCGCCATTCAGACCTTCGGCGAATACTGCGCTGGCTCCGATGGACATGGGCATCACTACTGTTGCCATAAGTGGATATGCGTGATGCAGTGGCAGCACCACCAGGACACGGTCCTCCCTGATGAATACCTCGCGCTGCGTTGTGCAGGCTGCTATGTTCGCCTCCAGGTTTTCAAAGGAAAGCATAACGCCTTTGGGATAGCCAGTGGTGCCTGATGTGTAGATAATGAAGGCGATTTCATTATCACCGCTTTCGCCGATCTTGTCGCGGTCAACTTCCTCCTTTGCATCCTTGCGGAGGTCCTCCAGGCGCAGAATAGCGGGTTTATCCTGCGTCTTTAGCATTGCCATGGCGGCATTGAGTTTTTCCAAGGACTTTTCATCGGTCCATACCACCTTTGGCGTGCAGTCATCGAGAATGTACGCAATATCCTCTGGTGCAGACATGAAGTCAATGGTCACCACCGTGGCGTGCATCTGCCATGTGCCGTACATTGCAGTAACCCATTCTGGTGAGTTCTCGCCAAGGATGGCTACTCTATCCTCTGCCTGGCAGTGTTGCTTAAGCACGTTTGCTGCATTGGCGATGTTCTTGAAAAGTTGCGTGTAGTCAATTTTGCGCTGCCCGCATTGCAACGCTATCTTGTCATGATATGAAAGCCATTTCATTGTTATTTTTTCCCCTTATTTTTGCTTGGCTATCTCTTCTAGCCATGCCCCACTCTTTGGTGGATGTTCCACGGAGACCAAAGGGACTACAGGGAGATTCTTTCAGTTTGTTCCTTTGGTCTCTGTGGCCCCTTTGGTCTCCGTGGAACACCCTCGCTGAAAGCGGGACTAATGTTTTTGAAAGCCATTTTTATCCAGACAATTGGCATTTAGTGTGCCAATTTGCTTGAAACAGGGAAATCAAGGAGGAAATCTGCCTTTTTGAGACAGATTCTTCGTCAAGATTATTTATGTTACAATACTTGTAATGTACATTTTATGTATATATTAACTGACATAAAATGTATATTATCCACTAAAAAACATCTTGGAGAAAAACATGCAGGGCTTCACTGAAATAGAAAAGGCTCAGATAAGACTTTTTGGAGAACTCATATTTGTGAATCCGTTTTCTGTGGAGCGAACCAGCATAGAGAAGAAGTTGCTGGGGCGTAGGTTCCGCAGCCTGTACGAGGCGTGGCACAGTGTGAACGGTGAATTGTCCGTGAACAGAAATCTGGCTGCGATAAACGAGTTAAGCGAGCAACTTGTAGCGCGAGGCATGCAAGGCTGCGCCAAGGCGGAGGGCGAGGCGTTTCTGGACAGTTGGGATCTGCTGGTGATGTACTGGCTGTTTGGCAAGTACAGCGGCCCCATGTGCAGGAACATCTACCTTGGCCGCGATGCGGAGAGTGAGAATGCCCTGCTTTTCAAGGACTTCAATGCGGACTTCGCCAGGGCGGTGAACTTTCATGGACGTACCAGAAAAAGCGACTATTCCTCAGGGAACATATTTGCCCTTTTCCATCAGGTACACCGCGCCTTTAATTACATATTCGATTTCATTGCGGGTGGTTCAATGGCTGCGGCGCAGATGCGCTCGTCGATATGGCAGTCCATATTCACATACGATTTGAGACGATACTACAGGCAGATGTATTCAAGGATGGACAGCATAACCACCTTGATCTGCGGTGAATCAGGTACGGGAAAGGAACTGGTGGCGCGCTCAATCGCATTCTCGCAGTTCATACCATTCAATGCCAGGAAGCACAAGTTTGAGGAGGTCTATCTTAATTGCTTTCATCCAGTGCAGCTGTCGGCAATGCCCCAGACCTTGGTTGAATCGGAACTTTTCGGTCATGCCAAAGGCGCTTTCACTGGCGCAATCAGTGAGGTGAAGGGATATTTTGAAACCTGCCAGAAATGCGGCAGCATATTTTTGGACGAGATAGGTGATGTTAGCCCCGAGACACAGTCAAAACTGCTGCGACTGCTTCAGACACGGCAGTTCAATAGAATCGGCGATACCAGGCAGCTTTCATTCCAGGGTAAAGTCATCGCCGCCACGAACAAGGACCTCTTCAAACTGTGTCATGAAGGAAGTTTCCGCAATGACCTCTTTTTTAGAATCTGCTCGGACACCATACATACAGCACCCCTCAGGCAGCTGATTGACGGGCAGGAAGATGAACTAAGGAAGTTCGTCGTCACGCTGGCAAAGCGCATGCTTGACGGCGATGATGCACAGGATTTCGCTGACAAATGCGGCGACTGGATTATGGCAAACCTTGGCGTGGACTATGCCTGGCCAGGAAATGTCCGCGAAATGGAGCAGTGCCTGAGGAACCTGCTCATCAGAGGCGAATACAGGCCACCTGCAAAAGACAATGCTGCTGGACATGACAGCACGGAGGACTTCTTCAGCAACTGCCGCATGACTGCCGATGAACTTATGAGGCGGTATATCGGCGCAATCTACAGACGCGAGGGCACTATAGCCGCCACAGCCACCATAACAGGACTGGACAGGCGCACTGTGAAAAAATACCTTTGATTGCCAATCCTTGGTCGATCCTGGATTTACAAAAAATGTAAAGGCGCCCTTTTTAACGCAACGCTCCCTTTTAACGCCGAGGTGCAAAGGCTCTGCTTTAAAAGGGAGCGCCTCTGCGTTAAAGGCAAAAAATGTCC
>JAFSTJ010000463.1 GCA_017450525.1 Victivallales bacterium
CGCAACATGAGCAGGGTCATCCTGTTCAATCCAGTAGAAGTCCCCCAACACATTTTGGGGAAGAGGCTGCAAATCTGGCATTTGCGAAGCATTGACAAGGTGCGCATTGGTAATGATTCGGCTATCCTGGGACTGGCGATACACCTCGGTCAAGTACGTCACGGGGACTCTGCCGCATTCTATCAGGTCGCAAAGCACCGCGCCTGGCCCCACGGAGGGCAACTGGTCCTTGTCCCCCACCAGCACCACACGTGTTCCAGGGGCGACTGCGCAGAACAGGCTGTCCGCCAATGAGACATCCAGCATCGACACCTCGTCCACAACCAGCAAATCACATTCCAGGGGGCGGTCCTGACAATAAAGGAATTCCTTTGTCTTCGCGTCCCACTTGAGCATTCGATGGATGGTCTGTGCCTCTAGGCCAGTTGCCTCCGAGAGCCTTTTGGATGCACGTCCAGTAGGCGCTGCAAGATACACTTTCATCCGCAAAGCCCTTGCCGTTGCGGCAATCTGCTTTACCACGGTGGTCTTTCCCACGCCAGGTCCGCCAGTAATTATGGAGAAACCGCTTGTGAACGCATTTGCCACTGCCTGCCTTTGCTGTTGATTCAGCCTTGCATATTCGCTGCCAAGTGTGCTTTCAGGCATAGGCGATGGTGGCGGCGCATTGTTAAGTAGCACACGAATTGCATTTGCAAGACTAAGTTCCGCATTGTACAATCTGCGTGGAAACAGCAGCATCATAGGACCATCGCCGCCGATTATCTGCTCCTGCACCAGTTTGTTTTCACGCAGTGCGATTTCCAATCCATGGTTCAACTTGTCTTCAGGCACATCCAGAATCTGCCCAGCCTTGAGCAATATAGTGTCCTGTGGACAGCATGTGTGCCCTCTGTCGCAGGCTTCCTCCATGGCAAAGACGATACCCGCGCAAAGCCTGATGTCCGCATCAGGCGCGATGCCCAGGCTCTTCGCCACGGCATCGGCACGTGGGAAACCAATGCCGCTGATGTCGGCAGCCAGCCTGTATGGATTTCTGCGCACGACTTCCGCCGCGGCGCCAAGTCCATATTTTGCGATGAGTCTATTGCACATGGCAGCGCTTAGACCTAGACCTTGCAGAAATATCAGCGTCTCCCGTTCTTTGTTGGTGGATTGCCAGGCGTTTCGTATTTCCTCGACACGCTTCTTGCCCACGCCGGGCACTTCCTTGAGCCGTTCAGAGGCATTGTCCAGAATCTTCAGCGTGTCCTTGCCGAAATGCTCCACAATCCTGTCGGCATAGATTTTGCCGATGCCAGGCAGCACACCCGATGCCAGAAATCGCTTTATGCCCTCAATGCTGCTGGGCAGGACCGCCCTGTATGAACTGACCTTGAACTGCCGTCCATGCTCGGCATGCATTTCCCAGCGTCCAGTTGCCTCGATTTCCTGGCCTTCCAGGATATTGGGCATCATTCCCACCAGTACATCTTCCCTGCCCTTGGCATCCTTGAGACGAATTACGCTGTAGCCATTCTCCTCATTGGAAAAGACCACCCGCATGACTTCGCCGCTGACAGTATAGTCCAATGGCGCAAAGCCGCCATCCTCGGCCTCCTTGTCATCAGCATCGGGATTCTCCCAGTCAAATATGTTCTCTTCAACAAACATCTATCGTTATGCAAAGACCTAAATGTGAGCGCCGAAGCGGCGCTCACTCAAGTTGGCACTAGCGTATGGCATATCGAAGGCGTAAA
>JAFSTJ010000036.1 GCA_017450525.1 Victivallales bacterium
AGGCACACACGATGACGGCAATAATTTGCGAAAAAATACGCTTGTATCATATGGAGCACCGATTTGAGGTATCTGCATTATAAGCGATATGGGAGATTCAGAATATATATACGCCAAAAATAACGTAGAAAATGCACAAATAACAATTGCTGTAAACACGGCAAGTATCTTCTTAGTAAAAAGCAACGGGAAAATCAACAATGTCGCTATTTGCGGCTTTATCATCATAATACCCCAAGCAACTCCCAAAGCAATTTGGTGAGATGTCCTAAATAATTTGGCTATAATCAGAAGTAAGCCTGCGCAAACAATGCCATAATTCCCCCAAACGAGGCACGATACCATAGCAGGGAAAATAAACAATAAATTCCACGACCAATAAAACGTGCAATACGAATTTGGCTGCATGGTCATAAGACGACAACACAGCGTCGCCACCGAAATTCCGCACATAAAGTACATGATTGCAACTACAAATGACCACGGCAAATCGCCATAAAACCAAGTATACACAGTATGCCAAGGCGGATAAGCATGCACCATACGCTTGTTTTTATCATTGTCATTCTGCCTATCAGGACGTACCAACCCTCTGAAGTCGTTATGCCGCAATTCACGATTCCATATTTTAAAAGGATTTATACCACGATGCGCACAAAGTGATTCATTATATCTGAGCTCAAGATCCCCTGGTTTTTGCAAATTGCGATGGCACGACAACACACCAGCAACCTGCAATAACGTTGCGCCCCCCAAAAAGAGTGCAACGGCCATTGATTTTGAAAATAACTTCATATTATTAGAATCTTTGCCGTAAACGCCCTATTAACGCTCTGCGCGGCAAATCACATATTATGCCAGCAACAAATACTGCCATAGCAACAATAAAAAACGAAAATATTTGCGGAATACCTCTTGACGTCAAACCATAGACGCTATCTCGCATTAGATTGTAACACCATGGCTGCGAATGCAACAAGAACACCGAAAACATGCTTGGGCCAAGAAATATAACCACATCTTGAAATGGCTTGGCAAGTTTTATATTTTTGCACATATGGAAAGCCCCAACTGCAACTCCTAGCGCAACAATTGAATTAAAAGCGCTTATCCTCAACATTGACAACAACACACAGGTCAGAGCCAAAACGGCGGCATTGCTATTGCTAATTTTCTTTTCGATATCTGTCAGCCTAAATACACGCGCAACAACATAAACGCCAACAAGGGTCAGCATTTGACTGCTCGGAGCCCTTGGAAGGACCTTTGATAAACAATTATAGTTAGATAAAAACGACCAAACATAACAGAAAAACATAAATGGCCCAAAAACAGACAAATATGATTCAAGGCGTCGCGAATCACATAAAGCAAGCGCGGCATTGACAATAGGGGCCATCATCATAAGCCCAACATATGCATGAATAAACCAATGATCCAAAAATAAGGAATATATATGTTTTATCCAGTTGCCAGGTTCTAACTGATTTGCGCCAATCAAATTTGAAACAATGAAGCAATAAAGCGCAACACCATATAGTTCAAGTATTTTTGTGATACGAAATTTACTACCAAAATATCCAGTTATGAAAACAAAACCGGGAACACACCAGACAAACATACCACAAAGCCAATACCATCTCTTATCATGGCATTGTCCCACAGCATGCAGACAAACAATTCCTAATGTCAGCAAGCATCTATATAATTCAATGCCCGCTAGACGCTTCATGATATTCTCCCTCTGTGTTGACATCCCAGATTGATGATTTGCTTGTTTCTCCGAGCAGTGCACGGACGGCCTCGATTCCGCAGAGCATGGAATGATCCATGTTGTTGTAGCGATGCTGGCCATTCCGCCCTATGCAGTAGAGGTTTGAAAAGCCGTCCAGCCATTCGCGGACTTTTGCGAATTCTGAATACGACCCAAAGTATGCGGGATAAGCCTTCTTGACCTTTATACGAACAGACTTCCTGACAGGCTCGTCTTCACCCAGAACGCCAATCTGCTTGAGTTCCTTCGTCGCCATGTCAATAAACTCTTTGTCGTCCATCGTCCAGAATCTGTCTCCCTCTGAACAGAAATATTAAAGGCCAATCCAGACATGCTTCGTCACGTCGTCAACCATGTACGGAGACCAGTTGTTGAATATCTGTATGCGACCCATCCTAACATCCCGCTCTTGAACATATATCCAAGTATCAGGCACAATATTGTTCACGGTCAACATCTTCGTCTTATTCTTGATTGCGAGTCTGTCGACAAGCAACCCAACTGTTATGAAGTCTCTATAAGGAAGCTCAGCCGCAATGCGCCCAACATCTTCTGGCACGTTGCCAAACGCCGCGACAAGATCCTTCACAGGCATTGACGAAAACACGGCATCGCATTTAACCGTGGAGCCATCCTCCAGCTTGACCGCAGTCACCTTGCCGTCGACGGCTTCCAGCCCGACAACCTTTGCGTTCATGCGAACCTCCACCCCTACCTCGCGCAACTTAGCAGCCAGAGTCTCCCACAGTTGCCCAGGGCCACGCTTTGGATATATAAACTCCTCAATAAGCGACGTCTCCTTCTTGCCGCCTTTAGGTATGAAGATGTTCAACAGCGCCTTCCAAAGCGAAAGCCCCTTGACACGCTGCGCACCCCATGACGGATCGATCTTTGATGGATGGATGCCCCATAGCTTCTCCGTATAGTCCTCAAAGAACATGGAGTAAAGCACTTTGCCAAAGCGGTTTATGTAGAAGTCCTCCAGAGATTTCTCAGGACGTTTGAGCATCGCACTGTAGAGATAGCTACATCCGGCTTTCACCGTACGCACAAGCCCCATCGCAAAGAACGTCGCCGGCTTTATCGAAATCGGGTAGTCGAAGAAATGGCGAAGATAGTATATGCGGCTTACCCTACGGCGACGAAGCATCACAACATCGTCCTTTTCGGGGTCAGGCCCGCCTGATTCGACATTGCACGGACGGTTCAACAGCAGGTCGTCCTTCGACGGACTGCCCTGAATGGGCATCAACTCCTTCCAAAGGTCGTTAACCTCCTTTGACTTCGAGAAGAATCGATGCCCGCCAATGTCGATGCGACAATCTCCACAAACAGCGGTGCGCGATATTCCACCCATGAAAGCCGATTCTTCAAGAACGATTATGCGCCAATCTTTAGACTTGCGGCGAAGTTCGTATGCGGCGGTGAGTCCGGCGGGGCCGGCTCCAATCACTACTGCTCTTTTCATACGAGTTCTAACTTTCCTTGTTGAATCTAC
>JAFSTJ010000464.1 GCA_017450525.1 Victivallales bacterium
AATGACGACGCGAAATGGTTGTAGCCAGCGCGTCCCGCGTTGGCAGGGACTTCCAATCCGATGACTACGATTTTGTCTTAACGCTCTGTTCACCACGAGGTTGGTAAGTGCCGTGAAGAGGCGGCGCCCTAGGGCGCCGCCGCTGACGCGGCTTTCAAATACCTACCCTCGTGGGGGACATAGCGTATCTTAAAGGAGATTTTAGATACTATGCAATTGAAAGTATTGTCCGTTCCAGCAGTTTCGGACGGCAATGATGAGGAGAACGAGAGATTGAATGTTTTCTTGCGGAATCATCGCATATTGTCCGTGCGCCGTGAACTTGTTTCAATGGAGGGGATGAGCCATTGGACATTTTGCGTGGAGTATCTTGAGGGCACGGAATCCCAGGTGTCTGGTGGTGGAGCTGTGGCATCGAAGGGACGTGTTGGCAGGGTGGATTACAGGACTGTGCTGGATGCGGAGCAATTTGCAAGATTTGTGCAGTTGCGTGAATGTCGTCGCCAGGTCGCGGAAGAAAACCATGTGCCCAGCTATGCGCTGTGGAATGATGATGTGCAGGCTGAGCTGGCGAGGTTGCCTGAGTTGAACAAGGCGACAATGATGTCGGTAAAGGGCATTGGCAAGGGCACATTTGAGAAATACGGTGAGCGTGTAATTGAATTGCTGAACAGAAAGTTGAAAGATGAGAAGGGCGGGCAATCTGTATCTGAAGATAGCCGAGATGGAGAATCTTAGGCTAGCGTTTTGGAAAGCGCAGAAGGGAAAGAGCAGTAGGCCTGATGTGATTTCATTTCGCGAGCGGCTGGAGGAGGAGTTGCTTGATTTGAGGCATGGCCTTTTGGAAGGGGACGTGTCTATTGGGGACTACAGGTATTTTACAGTTCACGACCCGAAGGAGCGTGTGATATGTGCTGCCAGCTTTCGTGAGCGGGTGCTGCATCACGCGGTGATGAATGTTTGCGAGCCTGTTTTCGAACGCTACCAGATCTACGATTCATACGCTTGCAGAAAAGGCAAGGGATTAGATGTATGCCTGAAGCGCATGCAGGAATTTTGCCGCCGATACAACTGGTACCTTAAACTGGACATCCACAAGTACTTTGATTCCATAGACCATTGCATATTGAAGGAACTGCTGGCACACCATTTCAAGGAACACGCCTTGCTGGAGCTGTTTGGCAGAATCATCGACAGTTATGACGTTGTTGAAAACCGTGGCATTCCAATCGGAAATCTGACAAGTCAGCATTTTGCAAACATGTATATGGCTGTGTTTGACCACCAGGCAAAGGATGCATGGCGGCTTCCAGGATATGTGCGGTATATGGATGACTTTGCTTTTTTCTATAACGACAGAGGGGAAACTCCGCAGTGGCTGGATATGTCAAGGCGGTTTTTGGAGGAGAGGCTGGGACTGGAACTCAATGAACCCCAGAGCAATTCCACCAGCAGGGGCCTGCCCGCATTCAGCTACAGGGTGTATGGATGCCGTCTTCGATTGAGTCTGAAGGCGAAACGCCGTTTCAAAAAGAGCATTGATGAGGCAGTGGCAAATGGTGAAACACAGCGGATTAGGCCATTGCTTGCCTTCATTGACAGAGCAGAGGCAGAAGGCTTCAAATCAAGGATTTTTGGATGATTGGAATAGAGGAGGAAAAATCGCACCCGGCATGCGGTGCCTTTCGCGCCGCGCACCCGACACGCGGTGCCTTTCGCGCCGCGCACCCGACACGCGGCGCCTTTCGCGCCGCGCACCCGACATGCGGGTCCTTTCGCGCCGCGCACCCGACACGCGGTGCCTTTCGCCCCGCGCACCCGACGTCCTATAGTCCACATTCCAATTTTACAAATCAAAGGTAAAGGCACATCGGGCTCGCAGCGCGTGAATCGGGGCGGTAGCTGGAACAACAACGCCAGGAACTGCCGCGTGGCTAATCGCAATAGCAATGAGCCTGAGAACAGGAACAACAACCTAGGCTTCCGCGTTGCTTTGGCTCCCAGCTCAATGAATGGGCAGGATGTCCTTCAGTGAACCGTGTCTTTACCTGTCCCCTAAACGGGCGAAATTGAGGTGAACCAGATTTTGGTAGGCGAAATGTCGAAGACGTCTGGTTTTAAGGGACGAAAGGACGAATTAGTAAAAGTCCCTTAGTTTCTTTGTCCCTGAAAAAACACTACCAAGAAAAGCAGTGAAATCCACAAAATTGTCTGGTGCTATGTATTGCAAAATAGGGTGATGTGCTTATCTTACAAAAGTTTTTGGCTTTTTTATGTTGGAATGAAATAAAGTCAAAGTATTAAGCGTATAATCATTGTAGAAAACAGAATATAATTTGGTTAAATGGAGTTTTAGATGCCTGCGAACAAAGTTGACATTGTATTTGTCGTGGATGCGAGTGACAGCATGAGTCCTTGTTTCCAGAAGTTGCGTGACAATCTTCGCCGTTTCATCTTGCCCTTGAACCAGGCAAGTTTCCAGATTCGTTTTGGGCTGCTGGCGTACAACGCTGGCGGAGACGGGAACAGGGCAATCTACGAACATACGTTCATTGGCGGGAATGCGCCGAATCTGGTGAAGGACATGTATGGCTCAAATGCGGATATAAACCAGTATTTTACAACAGATCCCAACAAGTTCCTTGCCGCGCTGGATGCAGTCCGCACCCAGGGTGATGAGAATACGCCTCTTGCGCTGGACATCGCCTCAGACTTCCCGTTCAACACTCCAGATGAATCGCGTCGAGTAATCGCCCTGTTCTCCAACGAGAGACTAGAAACAGGCATTCTTGAAAACGAGCCTCTTGGGAAGTTCCAACAGGTGCTTCAGAAGATAGCCAAGCGGAAGATTGCCCTTTATGCGTATCTGCCTGCCAGCAATGCGGCAGCCATGTTGACGCGTCTGCCAAAGTCGATTATCAAGTCTGTGGACGAAGGTGCAAATTGCTGGGACAATGTGGACTTCGGCCAGATGCTTGAGCAGATGGGCAAGAGCATCAGCGTGTCTTCATTGCAGATGACACGGGAGCCTGAATACCAGAAGTCGATTTACGGGCAGAATGCCTGGGATTCAAATGTGTTTGTGGGTGCAGGGGATGCGCGGCGGGACAAGATTCTCGCCACGGGCGAATCCGCGAAACTGAATATGAGCAAGCCTCTGCAATGGATACATGTCATGCTTTTCTGGAAACAGGAGGTGGATTTGGACCTGCATGCAATTTACGATTGCGGTCAATGTCCCAAGCACGTGTTCTTTGGACACAAGAGCGAGAAGAATGTTGTGTTGGACAAGGACGAGGGCGTTGGAGAGCGTGGTGGAGCGGTGGGACGCTACAAGGAGGAGAACATCACCATATCCTCGTTGGATGGCATAAGCCAGATGCTTATCGCCACCAAGAACTTCACTGGAGACGGCTGCTTTGCCGATTATGATGGCAAGGTTGTGGTGCAGACAAGCAATGGGGACAACATAACCGTCCCATTGACATCGCAGAGCAGGGATGTCTGGTGCGTAATTGCGAAGATTGACAACCGTAAGCCTGATGCACCTGAAGTGAAGAACCTCAACAGAACTTGCAATCATGATCCAAATGTCGATGAATTTTAACTTATAGGAGAAACCAAAATGTCAGATGAACTTGAGATTCTTGAAAGCAGTGCTTCCACTACAGAACCGAATGCGGCGCCTGCCGAGGCCGCCACACCTGCGCCAGAAAGCGCACCCGAGGCAACTTCAAGCCCTGAAGCCACTCCTGCGCCTGATATTCCAGACAATGCAGGCAATGACGCCAACAAGACATACAAGAACGCAGGTGTCGCAGACCTGGTGTTCCTGATAGACGTCACTGGCAGTATGGGACCATGCATTAATGCACTGCGCGAAAATATCAACCACTTCATCGACATGCTTACAAGCACGGAAGGCAATGGCTCGCCAGTGACGGATTGGCGTGCACGCGTGGTCGGCTATCGTGACTTCCCCTACGATGGAAATACATCCTACGGCTGGCGGGAGGACAATGACTTCACCAGGGACGTGGCGGCGCTCAAGGCACAGGTTGCCGCATTGGTTCCCAAGGGCGGCGGTCCAGGTGCGGAAGGCATCCCCGAATCACTGCTGGACGCAATGATGACGGTGGCGACTGCGGGCAAACTGGATTTGCAGGCAGGCGAGGACGAGGCCAATTCCAAGAAATGGAGACCAGACGGCGCTGCTGCCCGCATTGTCATCATCTTTACTGATGCCACATATCACCCCACCA
>JAFSTJ010000465.1 GCA_017450525.1 Victivallales bacterium
AGATTGCTGACAATGCATCTCCTATAGTTCAGGCTGCCGCAGGAGAATTGCAGGCATATCTGGCGCGTATCTACAGTGCGCCAATTATGTTGAACGGAAGCAAGGATGCGATTTCATTCTACGTCGGTGCAAATGAACTGACTTTGGGCATGCCCGAGGGCTTTGCTGTGATTTGCAAGGGACGCAGCATAAAGTTGTATGGCAATGACGATGCGGATGCAAAGCCATACGCAAACATTGGAGAAAATGGCAGCATACTTGCTGTGTTTTATTTCCTGCGCAAGTACGCTGGATTGAAGATTTATGCACCAGATCAGGAGAGGGGCGAGGCCATACAGCCCAATGCCCCGTTGAATGTGCCAGCGATGGATTGTCCATCATTCAGTTTCAAGGTGCGTGGCATGGGCAGATATTTTCCCAATGACTACAATTATGATGTGATTGATCGCTATGCGAAGAAGCAGTTATGCAGCATTCCTTATTGGGCGCAGAACGATTACTACTACCAGTGCATCAATCGCTGGAACAAGCGTTTCAAGGACACGCCTGAATTGTTCAGCCTGTATGACGGGGAGCGCCGCAACGAGACTTATCCGCGCCACTTGCCCTGCCTGTCCAATCCACGGGTGAAGGAGATAATGGTTTCCGATATAATCGCTGGCATTGGAAAGTCCAAGAAGAAGATACACACCTTGCGTATGTTCTGCGATGCACCGTTCCGCCGCTGCGAATGCCCGAACTGCAAAAAGGCGGACACCAATGAGAATTATTTCTATGGCTTTATTCTGGATGTTTATGACGAAGTGCGCAAGGTTTATCCTGGTTTGCACTTGTTCTTGCAGGAGAAGTCGCCTTCGCACATAAATCCGCCAACTTGCAGGGATAGACTGGACGGCATTGGCGTGGATATCTCAACTGGATTGCCAGCTGTGGTCAACTATGCCAAAGTGCGTCCTCTGTACGAGGCTTGGGCGGCAAAGGGCGCCAGGCCAATGGTGCGCCTTTATCCAAGAATGCCAAAGTGGGACAGCTATCCCATCATAAACCCGCATGGCCAGGCTGACTGCCTCAAGGCATTGCAGGGCGTATGCTGGGGACAGCGCTCGTCGGACAGCGCAAGCATGTATCCGCGTTGGAAACGCCGCACGCCATATATGTTTTCCGCCATGGACAACTATGTGTATGTGAACACCCTGCTTGATGTGAATGCAGATACAGATGCCCTCGTCCGTGAATTCTGTACGTTCATGTATCCTGGCGCGGTGGATGAGATGCTGGCGTTCTATGCCTGCATGGAGGGCATATACCGCAAATGCAATATCCATGATGATCCACTGCTGTCCTGCTATGCCTACGACAAGCTGGCTGTTCCTGCGAAACTGCTGGAGAAGGCTGCTGCAAAATGCACGGAGCCTTATTGGATGGCCAAGATGCAGGCCGCATTTGCGGAGTTCATGGGCTATTCCAAGAAGGCATTGGACGAAAATGAGAAGTTCCTTGAATTCAGGAAGGAGGCGGAGGAGCTGCGTGAGAAGTTCCGCAAGGAGTATCCTATGGAGCGTGTTCTTGACTTTGGGGCGAAGCCAGTTTGCCTGGAACTCTGCCCAGTGAATCTGCTTAAGAAGAAATTCCAGCCATCCAGCGTGACTGTCTCTGTCAAGGACGGGAAGCTGTTGCTTGAGATGAAAGCGATGGAAGAGCATGCAGACAGGATAATGCGTCGTGCCATACCAGGCCACAATGGCAATGTGTGGGCAGATGACTGCTTTGAAATCATGCTTTCACCCATTGATGGCGGCTTGCCATACATACAGTTGATAGTGAACGCAAATGGCGCATTGCAGGCATTGCGCTATGACGGCAAACTGCGTCGCTCGTCCCGTTATGCAAAGGCTGGTGAACTTACGGTTAAGGGTGAATTGCTGAAGGACGGATGGAAGGGAAGCATTGCCTTCCCATTGCAGTTGCTGGAGGAATTCTGCCCAGGCAAGCAGGGAAAAATCGGCATTTTCAGGACAAACCGACTGGAACCAGAGCCAGGAAAGACGGCTGATTACCCCGCTGTTTCTGCATTTACGGACGATGTGCCCCAGGGCAACTACCATAATCGCTCATTGTACAGGACATTCAAGGTAACTGCTCAATAACAGTTTTTATCCACAGATTTTCACAGATTACCACAGATTTCATTCTGGTATATGATGTGAAAGTGATTTTGACTAGGCGCTGAAGCAGCGCAGATTTCCATTTTTGCTGCGCAGGCAAAACTAGTTTTGCCTG
>JAFSTJ010000466.1 GCA_017450525.1 Victivallales bacterium
CTTTTTCAGTTGTGCATCCACCTCTTCGGCAGTCCATACAAGACGCTCGGAATTCTGGCTCATTTCTAGTGCGGAAACCCCTACTCCGCCTGCATTTACAGCTTTTGATGGAGCTACGATCATCTTGTCCTGATGGCGCAGATAGTCAAGTGCGTCGTTGGTTGTGGGCATGTTTGCGACTTCAATGTAGTATTTGACGCCTGATGCTGCGATTCTCTTTGCCCATTCCAGATTGACGTCATTCTGCGTTGCAGCAGGCATATAGACATCGACATCCTTGACACCCCAGCATTTTTGCCCAGGCACAAACTCGCAGCCAAACTTATCCGCGTAAGGCTTGCAGTGCATCGGGTCCTCTGCTCTCAGTTTGAGGATGAACTGGAGTTTTTCCTCTGTGGCAACACCTTCGGGATCATGGACATAACCATCAGGGCCAGCAAAATAAATGACCTTTGCCCCCAGTTGAGCTGCTTTCTTCATAATCCCCCAACCAACGTTGCCGTATCCAGATATGGCGATTCTCTTGCCATTGATGCTGTCGTTTTCATGCTTCAAAACTTCTTGAAGGTAGTAGATGGCACCATAGCCAGTGGCTTCAGGACGTATCAAGGAGCCACCATAGCTGAGCCCCTTGCCTGTCAGCACGCCGTTTTCCCAGACGCCCTTCAGGCGGCGGTACTGTCCGAAAAGATAGCCAATTTCACGTCCGCCCACGCCCATGTCACCTGCTGGAACATCGACATCAGGTCCAATGTAACGATAGAGTGCCGTCATAAAACTTTGGCAGAAGCGCATGACTTCCGATGCACTTTTGCCTGCAGGATCAAAGTCAGAACCTCCTTTCCCACCGCCAATTGGAAGACCTGTCAAGGCGTTCTTGAATGTTTGCTCAAAGCCCAGGAACTTAATGATGCTCGGGGTGACGTTTTTCTGGAAGCGAAGACCGCCCTTATAGGGGCCTATGGCACCGTTGAACTGGCAGCGATAGCCGATATTGGTATGGGGTTTACCCTGGTCGTCTGTCCAAACTACCCTGAAGGTGAACATGCGCTCTGGCTCGACCATACGGGTCAGCAAGTCGGCAGCCTCGTATTCGGGATGCTTATCGACGACAGGACTGACGGAACTCAGCACCTCTTCGACTGTCTGCACAAACTCTGGCTCGCCTGCATGTTTCTCACGGACATAGCCAATTGTTTTTTCAACATACTGATTCATGACACACTCCTTGTGTTATGAGATAGTTTTTGGAACTCTCTTTTTTGTAAATAGTTCCAAATATCTATCTCTAGTTTCCCCTGTGAAAAAATCATACCATTGGTATGATTTTCGTACCAATGGCATAAACTATACACCATAAAACAGAAAATACAAGTGTGTTTGTGTAAAAAAGGGAAAAATGCGATAGAAATGCGATAGAATAGATTTGAATGTATCGCCTAATGAAATGAGCCGCCCCTCATAGTGAACGGAGCGACGCGAAAACAATAAAACGTCAGGCTTATTTCAAGATAAAAATAGCAGCTTGGTTCTGGGCAAAATCAAACTCGAACTCATCGACTGGAGATAATGCAATATTTTGTCCTGTAATTGCTTCCATAACATTTTTCTTTTCGGGAAGATGAATTGTTCTTCTGCCTGCATTCTGTGCGACAACGGAGACCATCGAGCGATTGGCGTAAACAACATCCTCCGTATCGATATAGCGGTGTGTTCCCGATATGTCTGCAAGATTCCTCCATGCACGGGAGGAAATGAAGGGAGAAACACAGTAGATGGAAGTCCATCCAGGGAAGCGTTTTGCAACGATGGCACTTCTACCGTCGTCAAATGAGGCCAGCGTTATGGCATTTGAATCAGACGGAATAAGAACAGTCTGGGGACAAAAGGCCTCATTTCCTGCCTTATGGCCAGCCAGGTTGTCGCAGAAGCCAGGCGTGTTTCCGAAGGTGAAAAGACGGCTGCGTAGTGGCTCTTCGTGACGTTTCACATCAATTCCCGTGAATGCGCTAATGGCGAATGGCGAGAAATCACCGTTCATAAAGGCGCCAGCACCATTAAAGAACACAATGGTACGCCCATCGGACTTCAGTTCTTCAAGTGCCCTAACCTGCTCTGCGTTCGGTGCAAATGAACATGCCATAACGATTAGCTTATGTTGCTTTAAATTCGGCAGGTCGCTAGGCAGGTAATAACCGATGGTAGCACCAGCGCGATTCAACTCGGGCAGAATGCTCAACACCTGGTGGTTGCCAAGTTGATTGCCGACCTTGATATAGTTCAGCGAGTTTTCATCCACCACAAAGGCGATTTGAGGTACCGTGGAGCGGTCTAGTTCTTTGCAAACCTCTGCTATGCCCACCAGCTTCTTGATGGCATCAATCAGCACGGGATAGTGATGGCGGATGTTACCCACGTCAAACCACCAGTTTGCAACGCCGTTTGTCAAGACATTCGCCAACTCCTTGTTCTGCTGGATGACGTCGCCCGCGACATCGGGGGCGCGTCCATAAAGTCC
>JAFSTJ010000467.1 GCA_017450525.1 Victivallales bacterium
GGGACGCGCTGGCTACCTCCAACCGTACAGGTGGAAAAATTTCAATCTACTTTTTTAGAAAAATTAGTCCAAGGCATCTATTGGTGGACAAAAGGGAAAACGAATTGTTTTGAAGTTTGAAATTTAAGGCAAAGAAGGGAGTATGTTATGAGAATCTCGAAAGGCTATGATGGAACTGTTCATAATTATATGGGCGAACAGATCCCCAGTCATTATGGTGATTTTCTTGAACCAGGACAGGAGGGTGAGATTTCGAATCTTTATCCTGTTCAGACCTATAACGAAATTTCGAGCAGTTATGGTGGTGGGGCTGGTGGTTCTGGCGGTTACACGTCCTCATGGATGAGCTGGCTTTGTGTATGGGGAATTATCATCGTGGACTATTTATATTGCCTTATCACAACTGGCAACAGTGAAGCGGCATTGGTTGCGCTTGTTGGCCATATATGGTTTTTGATTAAGGGATTGTTCATCTTGAATGCCGTGGCACTCGGTTTATTTGTTGGGGCAATAGCTTACATCTGCCAATTGTTCTTTGGATAATGCTATGTTCCCCGTATGGGTAGGTAATTGGCAGTTCGGCCCCGCTGGAACCGTGAACTTTAGATGACCACGTACCCCCACTCGCCGCGTTGCGGCGAGTGGGGGGATTCAAATTGGGTCCTGCTGGGGCCCTGTCTGTGGCAATGTGTGGCGTTGAATGGAAATCCTGCCTTGCCAGAGAGCAGGGCCGCAGAGCGGCCCAATTTGAATACCCCAGGCGGAGCGCAGCTCCGCCTGGGGATGCGAGCCTTAATAGAGGCCTCGGCCCCATATAAGCGGGGCCGAACTGCCAGTTACCTACCCTCATGGGGAACATAGCGTTGGATAAAGCAATTCCCAATGGGGCACTACCCAACCATGTTTCCATACTCTGATGGCATCAATGTGATGGCATTATTTTCAAAAAAAGTTTTCAATTGGTTTGCGAGAAATAAAAAGCGCGGTATATTATGCTCGTTTTCAGAAAGGGGCGTGGTAGCCAAGTGGTTAGGCAGAGGTCTGCAAAATCTCCTACACCGGTTCAATTCCGGTCCGCGCCTCCAATTTTAGACTTTTATGAAACGGCACCAACTTCTAGGTTGCGGTGCCGTTCTTTTTCTGAATTGTGCATAATGGCGGGTGCGCCTGGTTATGGCGAAGAAGAACAGATTTTACGATTATGATGACGACGAGGAGCTGGTGCTTGACAAGAAGACCAAGCGTCGTCTAGAGCGTGCCAAATCCCGTAATAATGTACAGCAGCCGTCGCAGGAAGAGGAAGAAGAGGCTGTTCCGTCTGATCCCAGTTCCGAGGCATTGAGCCGCATTGCGGTGCTATGCCAGGAGAATCGCTGGCGCGAGGCGGTCTTGTTCTGCCGTGAGACCTTGGCGACTGCCGAGGCTGATGGGAATGACGACGTTGCTGTGACAATGTCTATGGCACTTGGTAAATTGGAAATGTCTTTGCGTCGGCAGATTGCCGCCGCAGTCTTGAGCAAGGCGCAGGATTTGCTTACAAAGGAGTATGGCCTGAATGTTGGGCAACAATGAAAAGATTGAAGGCGTCGAATTAAAGGACGTTTTTACTGGAATGTTGGCGGAATTGCCTTGGGATAGCCTGAGGGCATATATTCTGTCCAATGCAGTGCTGGCGAAGCTGTGCACCATGGGTGGCTTCAGGCTGGATCCCAAATTCCGTTCCAGGATGGAGAAGATCGTCATCAAGGACGTGGAGAAGAACGAGTTCAACGAGGCCAGCTGCAATGGCGTGTTCGCGTCCTGGTATCCTGTACACACCCAACTTCATAAGGATTTGGAGGACTATTTCCATTCTGACGGGTACAAGGCGTACCGCGAGGAAAAGGGTCTTGGTGAGGACGAATACGAGTTGCAGGACGATGTATTCGAGCGCATCTACAAGGTGGATGATTTTGCCGCATGGCGCATTCTGCTGTGCTTCAGCCCCCTCAAGTTCACTAAAGAGCAGGCGGCCAAGATACTGGATGACAAGAAGGACGATGTGAATCTGGTGGAGCGTGTCAAGAAGGCGGAGACTGAGAGGGACGAGTTGTCCCGCAAGGTGTCGCAATTGACTGCGGAGGCTGAAAGGCTTCGCGCCAAGCAGCAGCAGGACCAGAATGAGATACAGGAGTTGCGCAAGCTGAACCGCCAGATGAAGAGCGACAATGAACAGTTGCAGAAGCGGGCGGAGACGGCTGTCGCCGAGATGAAGAGGGCAAACGAGCGGGTTTCCGATGCTGATACAGAGCGCGAACAGCGGGAGAAGACGCTTCGCGAGGAGATGGAACGTGCTGTGCAGCGTGCGCAGAACGAAGTTGAGAGGCTCAATGCCGAGGTGGCATTGTGGAGAGGCCGCCATGAAGAGCAATGCGCTGCGAACCGTGGCTTCCAGGAGCAGGCGGCGGATGCGCTGCGCCAGGCCCGTGACGCAAACGAGGCAAAGGAGGCCTTTGCCGCGAAACTGAGTGATACACATAGCGCTGTGGATGCTTTGCTTGATCGCATAGATTGGCCAAAGGTAGCGGCTTCCATGAAGCCATCGCCTACAGTGAAGCGCAATTTGAACAGCCTTATCAAAAAACTGGACTACGATTCGGACAGGTCATTGACAATCGAGGGTACCTTGCCTGAATTTTGGGAGAGGCTGAACAAGGCGGAGCGTGATTTGGTTACTGCAATTGCAAAGAGCACTGAACGTGAATTGCAAAATGGCTCCATACAGGACTATTGGGGTGGCCTGGCCGAGGCATTTGACGAGGTCATGGTGAATCTGGAGGCGCGTTCCGCACTTCTGGGAATGCTGCGGGATATTTTCTTCCAGACATTCTCGGACGAGGAATTGCAGGAACCCACGTTGAACGCAAAGCCCGCAAAGGCAAAGAAATGAAACGATGACGTGAGGCATTGAAACAACCCGCTGTGCTTTGCATGGCGGGTTGATTTTTTGTGTGGACAGTGGAC
>JAFSTJ010000468.1 GCA_017450525.1 Victivallales bacterium
CCAGCTCTATAAAGGCCCTGACGACATCGGCGTCATTCTCGCCTTTGACCGAAAGAATATACTTGACTTGCGGCAAGTGGTCAAACTTGTTGAATGTCAAGCCGCCTTTCAAGTCCATAAGCAAAAACTGAACGTGACGGTTGTCATATCTTTCTATGGCGTCCAGTAGCATCTGGGTCAGAAGAATGGACTTGCCGGCTCCGGGTTCGCCCTCTATGAAAGTCGTTCCCGAATATGCGTCATCCAGGAAGATATTGTAGGCTTTCTCGTCATTCGGATAATGTGCCACCCGCAAGGAGATAGCCGCCTTTGAAATTGGTTTTGGAGGTGTTGCCAGGGAATCAATGACCGATATGATTCTCTGTTTTTTCTCACCCTTTGTCCAGGATGAGACATGAACCGTGCCTTCAATTGTCCTTCCTTCAACCGTGTATCTTACCTTCCTGTCAGGCAGTAAATCCAGCTGATTGCAACTGCATTTTCTCTTATCCCAATCGCCAAATCTGCTGATGGTGTCATACTGTCCGACAAGTACCAAATGAAAACCATATTTTCCTTGGGAGACAGCGTTCTCGATTGTCGTCTTGTAACGCGCGACCTCTCTGTCGTCAATGTTCTCCGGAACAAGCACTATTGTATATGCCGTTTTTTTCTTCAAAGAGCCAAAGTCCACATCCTTGTCAATTGTGAATTCGGACGACTGTGTCATTATGCTGTTTTCGTCAAACTTCGCAAAATGATTGATCACCTGAATCGCCGTTTCGCCAAGCTGCCTTTTCAAATTTCTCAGCAAGCCATCGAATCCTGCCAGCAGCGAATCCCCGTCATAAATGCTGACAGTCGTGTCTGGAAGTCTGTACATCAGAATACTCATCAGAAGATTCTCCAGCAGCGCACGGCAATTGTCGCGTGACGTCGCGTCATCGGAATTCTTCGGGAACTGGTACGTTATTGCATTCAGTCTATCGTCATCAAGAATGATAGGCAACTGACAGTTCATCTCCGCAGTCAAATCCATGTCAAGCTCCCCCAAAATGAATGCCCCTTGATTGTCAGGAATTGTCGGCATGGAGTCGATGACGCCATTGTCCTCGGCCTTGAGAATGAGGGGAATGGTGTCTTCAAGCCCATTTTTCAACTCATCCATCAGTGACGACAAACTGTTTTCGGATTCATTCAGCATCTCTGTCAGAAAATGCCCCCCGCTGACATCCAGCTTGTCCCCAAAATCCTTCTTGAAGGCTTTAAGTGCTTCGCAAATGCAGAATACGACCTCACGTTGTCTTAGATAATGCAGGTAGAAATCCTCACGCCAGGCCCTTCCATCCGCATCCAGGCCTTTTATGAACCGCTCCATATCCTGCTCAAAGTCATTCGCGGACATCAGGCGTTTTGCGATGTAATCCGTCTCCTGTTCCAGCACGGATGATATTTCCTCATCTATATTCCGTGCCTTTGCCTCATAATTCCGGAGTTCAGCTTCCACCAGAGGTGCCACTGCCGTCAATATTTCTTCACGCCGCACATTGGACAATTCCGATGCGCGCTCCGCCAAATCTGTAAGCGCATTTATGATTGAATGATAATTCTTGAGAATCGTGGATTCATCCTGCATTTGAACTCCTCCTTAGCCAATTGTGCCTAGAACATGGAAAAACCTGTTTTCGACTACGTAGAAGCAATCGTCTTTGCCCAGGGCAGTGCTCTCGCCATTCGACAGTATCTTCTTTATGCCATTGTGAATGAAGAATAAATCCGCCCCTGTGCAATTGCGAAAACAGAAGCGACCACCAGAATACGAAATCTCGGCAACCGGCTCGAGAAGACTCTCGTCTTCCAGCTGGTCCCCGACAAACTTCGCCCGATTGTTCGGGTCATAACCGCCCATCTCCCAGCGAAGTATTTTTCTTGTCTGATTTGCCAGAACCGCAATCCGCCAACGCCAACGCTTGTCGTCACGATGCTCGATCACGCAAATGGTCAACACTTTCTCCGACACTGCAGTGCCGCAAAATGGACAGACAAATCTTTGCTTGCTACGGTCATAATTGAATTCGTCCCACAAGAACGCGCCTGCCAGACAGGAAGGATTCGAGCAAGGCATCATCCGCCCCTCGGTCCGAATCAGGTTTTTCTCCCATTCCTCAGCGGTCGGGCGATTTTCCGGATCAAACAGATAATCGTCAAATGCCTGCCTGAACAATTCCGCCATCCGCTCGCCGACCACCTTGCGGGAAGGCAACTGCTCCAAATCAAACCACGGAAAACAGTATGGCAGCAACTCCTCCTTCTGCTCCTCCTCAAGCCCATTCAGCACATCGGTTTTCGTGTATCTGTTATGTGTATTATGCTCACTTTCAATATACACGAAGGATTCCCTGCGCCTGGCCGCCCTAGGCATTCCATCTTTGTCAGTAGTTACCTCTTGCGCCTCGAAATCGTTTGCGTATGGCTCCCGTAAAAACGGGTGCCTCAAATGCAGCATCTTATACAGCATTACCGCCAATGAAAAGTCATCGGTCTTGCTTGATGCCCGTGCACCATCATA
>JAFSTJ010000469.1 GCA_017450525.1 Victivallales bacterium
GCTGTCCCTTATTATGATGCCTGCCACCAAGCAGGACGCAGTGCGCCTGTTCAGGAACGAGAACATACGCAAGGCATTGCCATTGCTGACGGACAACATGTTCCTTGGCAGTTTCACCACAGAGAACATGGCTCCGCCCCAAAGGCAGAACGAGGTGAAGGAACTCAACGACGGGCAGGGCAATACAATACAGGTCATAGACAAACGCCTGAGGGAGCAGTTTGCATATACGGTTATACACAAGCATCCCGCAATAGCAGACACCGTTGCAGAGATACTGCCGTGGCAGTCATCACCCAACCTGCGTGGCTGCCTTATGCGAGACATACGCAACTACTTCTATGCAAAAAACCTGCAGTCTTTCCTGCGCAGTCTGAAGATACTCTTGAAGAACTTCCCTGATGCGTTCAAGACGGCAGAACCACTTGCGTTCCTGGAGCACCACATCAATTCAGCCTGGATAGCCAAACTGCCGCCACTACTCCTTTCCTTTGCAGCAGGAAGTTTCCTGCCCATGGCTGCTGCCAATCTTTGGGACACATCCCTTTGGGAGCAGTCACTTATGGAAAACATTGACAAGGCAGACGAAAGCGCAAAATTGGCTCTGGTGGACATATTCCTGCTACAGGGAAAAATCGACAAGGCAGAGGAAATGCTGAAGCCGCTCAAGGGCGATTCCAGAGAACTGCGCTATGCATGGATTTACTTCATGCAGGGTGAAAACGAGGAAGCCATTGAACTTTACCAAGAAATATTGGACAGGATGAGGAAAACTCCCGACCAGGCCAACGCATATTTCAGGAGCATCTCTGGCATCTTCTACATATTCGCCCTGATGAAGCAAGGCGGCAAATATTTCGAGCGTGCAGGGAAACTGGCCCAGGATGCGTTCAACACTCCGTATCTTGGCATGGCATACCGCAAACTGGCTTCACACCTGGGCAAGTTTGTATTGCAGCCAAACCCAGAGGCCCAGAAGGAAAACACGCCACTTGCAGACTACTTCTCGTTCTTCATCGATATGGCCAACGAACAATTGGGCGCATCCCAATTGCTGGAAGACACGGCACGCTTCAGTCCATTGTTGGAGAACTATCCTTGGTTGCAAAATGAAATGCAGGCAGCCACGGCGAACTTCCGCGGCATCAAGACAGATTTGACCTCGGTGCTTACTGGCTGCTTCACAATGAGGCCACCTTGGAAACGGGCTATTGACAAACTGAATGAAATACTAAAGAAACCCAGGGACAACAACGAACTCAGGCTGGCATGGCTTTGTGCATACGATGAAAACGACCTGCTCTGCCCAGTCAAGATACGCCCTGTGGAACAGCGCATGAGCAAGCGTGGGCACTGGAACAAAGGGCGCCCATTCCCATTGGCGAAATGCCTTGACCAGCAGTCCCTGCCCTCATTCCTGAGCAATCATGACAAGGTAATCTGCAACATAATCGCTCAGGAATACAACAGGAGTTTCTCGGCAGAAGTGCGTGATGCGCAGGGATATTTCCACCTGTTGCAGGCGGTGAAAGCGCTGCCTGGTCATCCCAACCTGTACTGGGACAATGCAAATCCAACGCCATTCCAGTGCAAGTTGATGAAGCCCATTCTGGCAATACGCGAGGATGGAGACCAGCTCCAGTTCGGCATCTATCCACAGTTCAATGGCAATCCATATAACTTTGTGACAGAAAAGGATACACAGGGAGATTTGCTTTTGTATGACTTCTCGGACATGCACAAGGAAATACTCCAGGAAATAGGCAACTCCTTCCAAGCGCCCAAGTCCATTGCTTCTGATTCGGCACAGATTATACGTCCACTGGCGGAGGCGTTCCGCGTGTTTTCATACGTGAATATGGATTTGCTTGGCATCAAGCCCCAGAAGACGGACTTGACGCCGCACCTGCGCCTCATTCCAGGTGATGACACCATGCGCGTTGAGATGCTGATGCGTCCATTCCCCAACTTGCAGGAATTCTACAGGCCCGCCTCTGGGCCAAACGAGATGCTGACCTTGATTGGCAGTTCGCTGGAGCGCTATGTCCGCGACTTCAATGCGGAAGACGAGCAGGCGAACATCGTGATTCTGCTGTGCGAGGTATTGAATGAAAGCAATTCCATTGGCCAATGGTCCTGGGAACTCAACTCCTTGGACCTGTGCTGCCAGTTCACCCTGGCACTGCACAACATATCTAAGCAAGTGCAAGTGCACTGGCCCGAAAACAGGAAACTCCGTATTTCCAGGCGCATCTCGATGAAGGATGTCACCATGCACTGCAAGTCAGGCAACGACTGGTTCTCGCTGGACGGCACAATCAAGGTGGATGACGGGCTGCTCATTTCAATGAAGGAAATCATAGCCGCCTCAAGAAAGCAGCCAGGAAACTTCCTGCAACTGGACGACGGGCAGATTATTGCCCTGGCGGATTCATTCAGAAAACGGCTGGATGACTTCGCGGCAGTGACATACGAAGACGAGGAAAGCGGCATGCTGCGCTTCAACAACTTTGCGCTGCCATTCATGGAACGTTTGCTGCAGGACTGCACGCCAGAAGACGAGCGCGGCAGTTGGTCTGACAAGGCAAACAAAATACAGAAGGCCATGTCACTGGTGCCTGATCTGCCCAGCACACTGAAGGCGACACTGCGCCCATACCAGAAGGAAGGCTATACATGGCTGTTCCGTCTGGATGCATGGCATGCAGGCGCCTGCCTGGCGGACGATATGGGACTGGGCAAGACAATTCAAACAATTGCGTTCATTCTGTCCAAGGCCAACGAGGGTCCTGTCCTCATTGTGGCGCCCACATCGGTTTGCCCCAACTGGGTACAGGAAATCAACCGCTTTGCACCCTCGCTTGAGCCGATTGTGTTCGGTGGCATCAAGCGTCTTAAGATACTGCAAAGCATGGGGCCCAGGAAGGTGCTGGTGGCAAGTTACGGTCTGTTGCAAAGCGAGGCCGAGGAATTTGACAAGATTGACTGGCGTATCGCGGTACTGGACGAGGCGCAGGCCATAAAGAACCACAACACAAAGCGCTCCAGGGCGGCAGTCAAACTGAACGCCCGCTTCAGAATTGTCACCACAGGCACTCCTATGGAAAACAATTTGAGCGAATTGTGGAGCATATTCAACTTCATCAATCCTGGGCTTCTGGGTTCTCACAACACATTCCAGGAGCAGTTTGCCATACCGATTGAGAAGAACGATGACAAGGACACGCTGAAGCGCCTTACTGCAATCGTTTCGCCATTCATACTGCGCAGACGCAAGTCGCAGGTGCTCACAGACTTGCCACCCAAGACGGAAATACAATTGCATGTGGCAATGTCCGAAGAAGAATGGACATTCTACGAGGCATTGCGCTCACAGTTGGTGGACGAGATACGCGGCTATGGCAACGAGGCGGACCACTTGCACATTCGCGTAATCGCGGCAATCACAAAATTGCGCCAGGCGGCCTGCAATCCCAGGCTCATACTGCCTGATTCGCCAATTGCCAGCTCCAAGATGAACACCTTCACGGAATTGCTGGAGGAACTGATTTCTGGCGGGCATAAAATCCTGGTGTTCAGCCAATTCGTGAAGCATCTGGAACTAGTGCGTCCTGAAATTGAAAGCAGGGATATCAAATACCAGTACCTGGATGGCGCGACACCAATGAACGAGCGTCTGGAGGCAGTGAAGGCATTCCAGGCTGGCGAAGGCGATGTATTCCTGATTTCGCTGAAGGCAGGCGGCCTTGGCCTGAACCTGACAGCAGCGGACTATGTCATCCATCTGGATCCATGGTGGAATCCTGCCGTGGAAGACCAGGCGTCAGACAGAGCATACCGTATCGGCCAGGACAAGCCTGTCACAATCTACAGGCTCATCACGCAGAATACCATTGAGGACGAAATACTCAAACTGCACCAGAGCAAACGCGATTTGGCGGACAATTTGCTGGCCGGCACCGACACACTTGAAAAGGTGGGCATCGACGAACTCATGCGCCTGTTGACCACCGCCTCAAAGAGGGACAGCAACTGACGTTTTGCCAAAATGAAGCGTTTCCTCCATCCAATGCTGCTAATGATAACCGCCCTCATCTGGGGTACGGCATTCGTGGCGCAATCTCTTGGTGGAAAGGCAATCGGCGCGTTCACGCTGACCGCAATGCGCAGTTTTGTTGGCGGCATTGTGCTGGTACCATGCATTATGCTGCTGAAGGTTCTGCTAAAGACAGGCGGCAACAGCGGCAATGGGAAACTGCTTCTGAAAGGAGGAATGCTGTGCGGGGTGCTGCTGGGACTTGCCAGCATGGCTCAGCAATATGGCATCGCCCATACCACAGTAGGAAAGGCGGGCTTTCTGACTGCGCTGTACATAATTCTGGTGCCATTCGCAGGGCTTTTCCTTGGCAAAAGGCCAACCTTGCTTATGTTCGCCAGTGCATTCCTGGCGCTGTGGGGAATGTACCTGCTCTGCTTCAAAGAGGCTGGCGGTGCCATGAGCAAAGGCGATGTGTGGCTCTGCGTATGCGCGGTCCTCTTTACGATGCATATCATGTCCATTGACTACTTTGCACCTAAAGTGGATTGCCTGAAACTAGCCTGCCTGCAATTCTTTGCAGCAGGCGTGGTATCACTGCTGTTTGCGGTTTGCACGGAAAAGATAGTGCCGTCCGAGGTGCTTTCCTGCTGGGGACCGATACTCTATCTAGGTGTAATGTCCAGCGGTATTGCATACACCTTGCAGGTGGTGGGCCAGAGCGGCACGCATCCAGTGGTTGCCTCGCTGATCATGTCCCTGGAGGCGGTTTTCGCGGCACTGGCAGGGGCGCTTTACTTGGGAGAAAACATGACTTGCCGCGAGATATGGGGCAGCATAATCATTTTCGCGGCAATCATCCTTGCGCAAGTACCGCCAAAATACCTGTTCTTGAATAGATTGTTTACTAAAAAATAAGATTCTAGGAGAAAGACAATGTTGAAATTCTACAATTCGCTTTCGCATCTACCAGAAGATTACAAGTCAATCGAGGAAGGGAAGACAGGTCTTTACACCTGCGGCCCAACAGTCTATAACTTTGCCCATATCGGAAACTTCAGATGCTATATGTTCGAGGACCTGCTGAAGAGGACACTACTCTACTTCGGCTACAAGGTCAAACACGTGATGAATCTGACGGACGTGGACGACAAGACCATCAAGGGCTCCCAGAACGCTGGCATTCCGCTGGATGACTTCACAAAGAAATACAAGCAGGCATTCTTTGACGACATCAAGACACTCCGCATTATACCTGCCGACGTATACCCAGAGGCAACCAGGCACATCCCTGAAATGATTGAGATTATCAAGGCGCTCTTTGACAAGGGCATCGCATACCAGGCCGAGGACAAGTCAGTGTACTTCTCCATTGCAAAATGGCCGAAATATGGTCAACTGGTGCATATCGACCACAGCCAGATGCGCTCTGGCGTACGCGTCAAGATGGACGAATATGCAAAGGAATCCGTGGCGGACTTCGCTCTGTGGAAGGCATACGATGAAAACGACGGCGATGTGGCATGGGACAGCCCATGGGGAAAGGGACGCCCAGGATGGCATCTTGAATGCTCCGCCATGAGCAGCAAGTATCTGGGCAAGACATTTGATATACACTGCGGCGGCATAGACAACATGTTCCCACATCACGCGGACGAAATCGCACAGAGCGAGGCCGCCAACGGCTGCAAGTTCGTGAACTACTGGCTGCACTGCGCACACCTTATGGTGGAGGGGCAGAAGATGTCCAAGTCCCTGGGCAATTTCTTCACATTGAGGGACATTCTGGACAAGGGTTATACTGGCCGCGAAATACGCTGGGTTCTCATCGGCGCACACTACCGCCAAAGCCTGAACTTCTCCATGAAGGCACTTGACGACGCACGCACGGCATTGCAGAGAATCGACACCACATTGCAGCGCCTCAAGGAGGCTGCCGCAAAGCCTGACAAGGGCATTGACGAGGCAAAGGCAGCACTAGACAAGGCAGAAAAGCAGTTTGCCAACGGTCTGGCGGACGACTTGAACATTTCCGAGGCGCTTGCTGCGGTGTTTGACTTGCTGCGCGAACTCAACAAGTTGATGGACAATGATGCGCTGGGCGGCAAGGCAGCACAACTGGCACTTGACACATTCGCCAAGATGGATACGGTGCTGGCTGTGTTCACACCTGACAGCGGAGACAGCATCCCACAGGAAATCATCGATTTGGCAAACGAGAGGCAGGCCGCCCGCAAGGCCAAGAACTTCGCCCGCGCGGACGAGATACGCGGCATCCTGGATGCCAAGGGCTGGATTGTGGAGGACACCCCCAACGGTCCACGCCCCAAGAGAAAGTGACACTCTCATTTTTATCCACAGATTAACACAGATTTTCATAGATTATGATTAATTGATTAAAATAATGATTTATTTGTGGAAATTTGTGATATCTGGTAAATTCATTTGGTAATTACAATAAGATTCATTATCTTGCGTTAATGATGAATAACTGTTTTTTAGGGAGGGGAAACAAGCATTAACAAAAGATGAGAGGAGATTACCAATGGATGAAAATGAAGATTATGACAACGAGACA
>JAFSTJ010000470.1 GCA_017450525.1 Victivallales bacterium
AGACAGTGCCTGCCATCATCATAGGGAGGGGGGCATATTAAAAACGCCTTTGGGTTACGATGGATACCTTGCAAATCTGCATATACTCGAATATAGAGCCCCAGCACTGGAGACGTGAGTTCTTTCCAGGCATTCATCCTCTTGCACTTCCGATTGCAGGGAAGGGGCTTTGCAGTCATCTCATTGATTTCTGCACCTATTTTTCACAGGACAAGGTGCTGGATGTCCTCATTGCGGATTGCAACTACAGCGAGGAGATGGCTTTGTCCTTGGGGGACGGCAACTACTGGGCGTTGAACCTGGACTATCAGCCGAGTGAGCGCTTTGCCTCGCCTGGACAACTGCTGGAGCATTACAAAGAACGCTTCGGCGGGGATGCTCTCCTGTTTTTCTGGGGGGCAGTTCTTCCTGATTTGACGAGCCTTGAGCAGATATTCGACAATATGCGGCTGGTTTCGGAGCCTTTGTCTCCCCAGCCAGATGGGGTTTACCTGTATATTGAGGGAACGCTTTTCCAATGGTGCTGCCCACTTCATCGTCTGGATACACTTAAGGATTATTACGAGTTGAATTTCAATCTCTTGCAAAAGCCTGGTCTTTATAGTCTGCCAGGCTATTCAGCGGAGATAGGCTACGGACTTGGAAGAAATGTCAATCTGAAAAATATAGATGAGGTTACAAGGCCTGTCATGCTTGGAGACAACATCTACCTTGAACATGGGGTTTGCCTAAGCGGCGAAACCATTGTTGGACAAGATGTGTGGATTGATGAAAATACAGAGTTGGTGCATTCCATCGTGCTCGATCATACCTACTTAGGGCGTAATCTTCGCATAGAGAACAAGATTGTTTCGGGCAATCGCATCATTGACCCAGAGCAGAATGTGTTTGTTGAGCTTGAAGATGATTTTCTGGTTGAAGACACGCGTGAGGGCAAGACTGAGAGCCATGCGGGAAAGAAATCAATCGGCTATGGGGGTGGGGAGGCGATTATCGCCCTCTGTCTTGGCATCTTGGAGTTCCCATTGTATCTTCTGGCGCTGATTAGTCCAAGACGTCATAAGACGCAGCCTTTGATTGCGTTCCTGCTGACAGGATACCCGAAGCTCTGGAAGGTTGTCGTCCGGCAGGCACAACTGGTTTGTAGTTTTCCTGGAAAGGATTACGTGTTCCGATATTCGGATTTGTGGCCATGGCTGGAGGATGAGCGCCAGAAAGGACTGGATGATTTGCATTTCCGCCATAATAGGAGTCTTCCGCTTGCTTTTGCTATTGCAATAGGCAGCCAGATTAAGCAGTTATTCGTCAATGCAGGCAATTTTGCAGAGCAGAAAGAGGCGCAAAAGGGTACTCGGCCATGACGGATGCAGCCTACACAGGTGTGCCGAGCCATGAAATCACCGAGCTGCTTGATGGTGCCTTGGCGGACATCGGTAAGGAAGTTGATGAACTACGACTTCCTAAGCTGGCAGCGGTGGTGCTGGGAGGCGGTTATGGACGCGGTGAGGGCGGGGTGCTTCATATGCCGCAAGGGGACCGCCTCTATAACGACTTGGATTTTTTCGTCTTCGCGGATGGAGCCTCCCGCCAGGAGACGCTTGCCATCCAGGACGGCTTGAAGGGGATATCCGAACGTTGGGAGAAGAGGTTGGGTGTTGCGGTCGATTTCAGTCCTGTGAAAAACGTGCATTCGCTATGCAGAGTTTCTCAAACACTGATGTATCAGGAACTTCTGCGCGGATGGAAGCCTGTCTGGGGAACGCTTGAACTGGGGGACTGGATTCCTGCCCTGAACGCGGAAAAGCTGCCCTTTTCAGAGGCTGCGCGTCTTCTTCTCAACCGTGGCATGGGTCTGATGTTCGCTGCTGAAAGACTATCAGGGAAAAAGCCTGACGCAGATTTTGTCATGCGGAACATGAACAAAGCTGTTCTTGGGTGTGGGGATGCTTTGCTGCTGGCGTCGGGGCGTTATCGTTGGCATGGGGAGGAACGGGTTCAGTCGTTTAAGGATTACGCGCGGCAGCATGCCATTCCTGATGAGACAGTTGCCAGGTATGAGAGGGCTTTCCGCTATAAACTGGAGCCGCAACCTGTTTTATCTGAAGCCCCATGGGAGGAATGGCGCAATTGCCGTTGTTTATTCTTGGATGCCGTCCGCAGGGTGTCTGGATGGGAAAGGGAAGCCTCGACAACAGATATCTGTAAGGGACTTCGCAATGCAGCCCGAGATGAATGGAGTCTGAAAAACATGCTGCGCTGGTTATTGCGTGCCAAGTCGTTTCGGTCTCTGAACGAACTGTTTCTTCCTCCTGTTGTGACGGTCTTGGAGATACTTCTTCGAGAGATGGGCGTCAACGATGAGCGAACTACTTGTTCAAGTCAGTTACTTGCCCTGTGGAAGGTGTTCAACTGAACGATCCATTTCTGGCTCTGTAAGGTATTAAGCCATTTGATTCTTCTGGAACGTTGTTTTTTCGTTGAAAAACGATGCATGTGTTTGATTAATTCCGTTATTAGCATATATTATTACAATCGTTAAATTAGGAGTTATTTTGTCATTGTAATATGGATGATTCTATCGATAGAGAGCTAGAGCAACTTGAAAGGATTGAGCAGCTGCGTAAGCTGGTTCAAGTTATTCTATGCAATCATATTTGTTTGCTGATAGTAGTTTTCCTGTTTTTTCTGGCAGCGTTTTTGACGTTTGCGTATATGACGGCCATTCGTGCGAATGACCGTTATCACGCGACTATTGTGCTCCATTACTTCCCGAAAGACACGAAGAGAATCCAGGCGTATG
>JAFSTJ010000037.1 GCA_017450525.1 Victivallales bacterium
AAGATCAGCATCATCAATGTCATTCACATTGTCCATGAATGCATAGCTGTTCCAGGCTGCGGGCGTAGATTTCCCACCGAAATGGCGTTGTTGCGCTATAATGGAGCCAATCATGGCGTCCACATTCTGCAACTTGAAATCCTTCAAGCCCAGCCACGGCGTTTCAGTTGCCTTATATCCAGGATGGGGGATGCCCTCTGGCAGGAAGCAGTTCATAACGACCTCGTATGTGGCATAGAGCGATGGTTTCCCGTCCACCATCCACATTCCAGTCTGGGGATCCTGCAAAGCCATAAGTTTCTCACGCAGTGTGCTTTCCCAATCCTTGTCAAAAGTACAGGTATTCAGCAACTTTCCGTTGTTGTAGAGTGACACCAGCTTTGGGATGGCGTGCACACAGTGCATCCAATCCGATGCGGCGCTGTCCATATAGGCGGCCAGCTTGTCCGATGTAAGGATGCCGCCCCACGCATTGTTGCCCTTTAGGAACTCCCACTTACCAGAACTGCTCACGCCGAACATCAGGTGCATTGGCAACTCATCGTAGTCGGGATTCGGCGCGGTTGAATTTGTCTTCGGGTCGATTCTGGATGTGAATTGCGCTGGGCTCTCCAGCAATTCAGTTTCCCTGACAGTCTTCCAGGAAAGAGTTGAGAATTTCGCCTTTCCGCTGGCTGGGTTTGACAGGGTCATGTACAGACCGCCCGCGCGCTTGTCCTTCGGCTTCTGGGCAGGCTCACTAGTCCCGAACAAGGCATCCACGTCAAGCTCGTCCTCATTTGCCTGCTTGGGGGCTTCCTTTTTCGGTTCGTTAGCGGTGGCAAGTGCCTTGTTAAGGTGTGGTATCTCCACGTCCATATAATAGCAGAACCATGGGAATGTGCCTCTGGTGCGGAAATATGCAGGAGTTGTGGAAAGCAGTTCCCCGTCAAAGTCCACTATTTCCACTTTGACTGTGGGTGCGCCTGACCAAAGGTCCATGTCCTTGCCAGTGTCCTCGCCCGTGATCCAGATGAAGAAGCGCACATACTTGCCCTTAAGCTGGAGGAGCCTGTCCCCCGAAATCACTGGTTTAGGCAAGGTCAGCTTCTCGCCTGCGTTCAGCACAATTGAGCTCAATTCCGAGGACTTCACATTTGTCTTGAAGCCATCCTCGTCCAATGGGAGATTTTCGCCCAGGCTTTCCCATGCGACAGGCATGGCATCGCCGTCCACAACGCCGTGCATGAAACTGCGGTAGAATCCTGCTGCGCCTAGCTTGCCCTTCGTATTGAGGTAGATGTTGCGGATTTCCTTGTCCCCCACGCTTATGACAAGGCCATTCTGCCGCCTGCTTATGCGATATGCGTCCTGTTTTTCAGGCTGATTTTCAGGCTGTTTTTCAGGTGCGGCCTCCTGCGCCAAGCAGAACGCTCCTGCAATCAAACCGCCTAAAAGAAACTTCAATATGTCTTTGCCCATTGCAATTATCCAGATTGTATTTCAGTAAATTACAGTACACTCCAAAACCCTGCCGTAATTCTAACAAAGTTTTCCCATTTTTCAAGTGCCTATAAACAATTTTTCCATTCCTCAAAGCAAGTTTTTATATACTGACTTCATAAACCATTTAGGGAAATCAACCAAGCAGAATCTCCACTTTCCATCGTTGCATTCCCCAATGAAACGGACTTCTGTTCCTGTATTGTCAAAGAAATACGCACGGTTCACGTATGGAAGTGCATGCGAAACATTGTCAAGACAGCGATGGAAACGTTCCACCACCTTTTCGTATGGCACATCATGCCCGCCATCCCGCACACGAGTCGCAATACGATTAATGTTAATATCGGGGTATTCAGTTGCAACAAAATACAGATAAGTGCGAAAAACTTTTCGCTGTGCCTCCTTCAAAAGCTCAATCTTTGATGGATGGGAGAACACAGTCTCGCTTGAAAAGCTGAAACCATGCTCCATATATTCCCCCCGAATAAAATCAGCCAGCATTGCAACTGTATAGGAATTGACAGCCTCTTGCGCAAAGGTAAAAAAGTCATCTTTAATTGTAATTTTTCCAGAAGAAAAATAACTCTTGCAAATGTCAGGAAAAGTTGTTTTACTGGCAAATTCCTGCAACGCCGCATTGTCCATAGGAAAAGGACAGGCCAGTTTCAAGGTTCTGCCAATCTCTGAAAACATTGCATCTGCATTGATATAATTATAAAGATTGACAGAATAATTCTTGGAAAGCCATTCAGCCAAAGTGCTTTTCCCTGCGCCATTGGGACCAGCAAAGACACGTATCCTTGGTGTCGTCATGGGAGCAGATCCTTCTTGATTATCTCATCATGCCCGTCTGGATAGTGGCGGATAAGATCCTTGCCTACTACATAAACAACTGGTATACCCTTGCTTAGAAGGCGCGCAATGGCGGCCCGACTGGCTTCCCGAGCAGCATTTGCCAAGTCGCGAATATCCTCTGGCCACTGGGTTTCATCAGTAATGTATTCAACAGGCACAAGCGTGCCATCCGCCCTCCTAGTATGTGTAATGCGTTCTTCCGTCATTTTCGTTCCTCCTGTTTTTCCCAAATCCCCAATAAATCAAATAAAATTTATGTGTCGTTCCTGAATTTTCAAACGTCCTAAAATAAAAACGCCAATTCGCCTTTTTAATATGCGAGGCATGTTTATTTGCAAGGCACGCTGCTCTGGGCGGCCAAATGGCCGCGCAAATAATCTGGCCGCGCAAATGCTATAGTTGTGCAGCCCTCAGCTTGGCGGCATCGAACTTGGGTTTGCGGTCAAAATAGTACAGCCCGTTTGTCTCCTGGTACACGTCCGTCAATTGCGTATAACAGTAGCCGAACACTCGCTTGTCCGCCTTAATGGCGGCAATGAGACGCGTGAAGCGGTCCAGCACCTCGTCTGTCGTCTTTGGGGATGGGCCGTACGAGAAGTCGCCTTCCTTAACCGGCCAGCCGATGCCGCCTATCTCGCTTATGAAGAATGGCTGCCCAAGCCAGGGCTGCGAATGCACCTTCTCGCAGTATGTGTCGCAGACGCAAGGCGGCTCGTATGACGCCAGATGCGCGGCAACCTCGTCTGGCTGCCCGTAGTCATGGGTATCGAACACATCGGTCTCCAGCACAGTGTGCACGTAGCCTGATGCATCCAGTACTGGGCGTGTCCTGTCCGCATTCTTCGCGGCGAGGAATACCGCCTTCGTGAGGTCCATGAGCAGCCACTTGTTGTCATTTTCACCCAGCTTCCTGACGTGGGTCTCGTTCAGCCCGCACCAGCCCACTATCGATGGGTGGCTGTAGTCCCGCTCCAGTTCCTCAAGCCACTGCCCCAGCAGTGACACGCCAGGCTGATACAGGCTTGCCTCTGGCTGATTGTCCATGAACCAGGACGTGCCCCAGTCCCCGAATTCACCCCATACAAGATATCCCAGGCGGTCGGCGTGATAG
>JAFSTJ010000471.1 GCA_017450525.1 Victivallales bacterium
ATAACTGTTAAACGCGGGTGAATACACCCGCGCACAGGACTGTCCACTGTCCACAGTCCACAAGATTCCTGGCTATTACTTGCCTTGCAATACGTCTTTTATAAACTGGCAAATCAGTTCATTTCCCCCGTCAAGCACCATTCCATGATTGTGTCCTTTCAAGGAATAGCAGCGCACAAATGGATGGCCCAGCGCCTTTAGCGTCGCCGCGACAAAGGCATTTTCCTCTGGGCGTGCCAATATGTCAAGCCCTGGTTCACCCGTTACAAGAAGCATGGGCGGCAAATCCTTTGAAAGATGTGCCATAGGCGCGTATTCGCCGTAATCAGGCGCAAACTGTCCCCTTGTATCTCCCATATCGGCCTTGAACTTGAAATGGGTCGTCATCTGGCCGCTAAGCAGTATCAGACCAGCGATGTCGTTGTGGGTGAAGCCATATTGCGCCAGAAAACAAGGAGCCATCACCGTGATTGCTGCCAGATATGCACCTGCCGACATTCCACCCACAAACACCTTGCCCCTGTCAATCCCCATTTTCCCCGCATTAGCCAGGCAATATGCAATCGCCTTGGCGGCGTCTTCAGCCTGCGCGGGGGCCTTCGCCACGTCGGCAAGGCGGTATCTTGCCTCGATGACTGCATATTCGCCCCTGTAGAGGCAGTCAGGACATTCCCTCAGCCCCTGTGTCATTCCGCCGCCATGAAAAAACAGTACAAGTGGCGCATTCTTTTTCCCCTTTGGACGCCTCAAATATAACACATGCTGCGGATGTTCATTGGAATAGGCCAAAACCTGCACTGGCTCGTACCTCTCCGCAAAGGGAATGACTTCCATTTTGTCAAAACTGCCTCTCATCTGCGTATTTCCTCTATTAGTAGCGGACCTGGACCATAAACAAAAAAAGCGCCCCTGCGTTTCGCAGAGGCGCCTTAGAATTGTGCTTAGTTGTTCTTGGCGAAATCGGCCATGAAAGCAATCAGCCTTTCAACGCCTGCCAGCGGCATTGCGTTGAGATGCTGGCGCGTAGGCCGCCAACGGCGCGGTGACCCTTGACGCCGACCATGCCGGCTGCCTTGGCCTCTGCCACGAACTTCTTCTCAAGAGCATCATCGCCTTCGCCGATGCGGAAGCAGACGTTCATCTTGGAGCGGTCCGCCACGGCTGTGGTGCCGCGGAAGAAGCCATTGGAACCATCGATTGCGGCATACAGCTTCGCGGCCTTTTCCTCATTCAACTTCTGGATTGCGGGGATGCCGCCCAGTCCAATCAGCCAATCAGTCACAAGACGCATCATATAGATGCCGAATGTGGGAGGTGTATTGAAGAGGGACTTCTTGTCGATGTGCGTGCTGTAGCGGAACATTGTGGGAATGTTGGCGGGGCAGCGTGATGCCAGGTCCTTGCGGATGATGACCAACGTGACGCCAGCGGGGCCGATGTTCTTCTGTGCGCCAGCAAAAATAATGCCGAACTTGCTCACATCAACTGGACGGGACATCATGTCGCTGGACATGTCAGCCACCAGCGGGACATCACCCGTCTGGGGATAGTTCTGGTATTCCGTGCCATAGATGGTGTTGTTGCAGCACATATAAACGTATGCATAGTCGGGATTGATCTTCCATGCCGAAGCATCGCCAATGGCGGTATACTTGCAGGCGGAACCATCATAGACCAGTTCCACGTCACCACCAAGAATCTTGGCTTCCTTCATTGCCTTGTGGGACCACTCGCCTGTATCGCAATAGCCGACTTTCTTGCCAGGTATCAACAGGTTCATCGGCACCATGGCGAACTGGGTACTTCCACCACCCTGCAGGAACAGCACTTCATAGTCATCACTTATGCCCATCAATTTGCGGATGTTAGCCTCACAAGAGTTGATAACCTCCTCAAAGTTGGCATTTCTGTGGCTCTCTTCCATAATGCCATAGCCAATGCCGTGATAGTTCACGAACTCTTCCTGCGCCTTTAGCATGACTGCCTTTGGCAGTACCGCAGGTCCTGCATTGAAATTGTACACTTCTTCCATTTTTAGTGTCCTGAATTTAAGGGACGTTTGCACGCCGTCCCCGTACCTGAATTACAAGGCCCCGCCTACCCAGACGAGAACCTGAGCAAAACGTGACAAAATATAACCCAATTGCCCTAATTCGCAAGTTGACAACCCAAAGGCGCAAACTATCAACGATTGAAAATGTCAACTCCACATTTTGCCCTAATCCGGATGTGCATTATATACTGTTTGCTTTTAGAAGACATGGCATTAATTTATAATCGCCTTTCAAAAAGGCTCTTTATGTAAAAAAAGTTTCAACTCCTTAACAATTGGAGATTTTATCCATGGGCAACAATTCATCAATTACTGCAACAAAAATAGTCGCTGGGATTCTAGGCATCTTTTTAGGTGGGCTTGGCATCCATAAATTCTTCCTGGGATACATAAAAGAAGGCATTATAATGCTATGCTGCAGTCTCTTTGGTTGCATTCTTTTCCGCGGCATCCCAGGCATTATCGGAATCATTGGCTTAATCGAGGGTATTCTCTATCTTATTAAATCCGACGAGGAGTTCAAGAGCACATACATTAATGGCAAGAGACCTTGGTTCTAATTCTATAGAAAGTCTTTCGTGAATATGAAGATGTTCAGAAAGACGAGGTTTCAAAATTAAGCTCGTCGAAGAAGCTGCACATGAAATCATGGCGCTGCTGCGCTAGATGGCGTCCTGTGTCGGTAAGCAGGTTGTCCTTGATATAGCGAAGTTTCACTAGGAACTCACGGTATGCGGTATCCTCGCGACTGTAACTCTCCGAGGCTAACGCCTGTTGTTCCGTGTTATGCACCTTGGCGCCTGTCCTTCCAGCAAAGTGGAATGATCTGCCGATGCCAATGGCACCAATGGAATCCAGTTTGTCCGCATCATAGACGCACTTTGCCTCCAGGCTTGCAGGGACGCCCTCTGGGCTGCGCTTGCGGAACCTATGGGTTCGCACGCAAGAAGCGACCTTTGCAACAAGAGTTTCATCGCAGCCAAAGTTCTTAAGCACATCGGCAGTCATGACCGCGCCCAGCACGGCATGGTCGGTCTTGCCGTGGTCTGCCAATTCGGCGGGGCGCCCAATATCATGCAATAAGGCCGCTAACTCCACAACCAGTAAATCCGCGCCCTCCTCACGGGCAATGCGCATTGCATTGGCCCGTACTCGGCATGTATGCTCCCAATCATGGCACGCAGGACTGGAAAGAAGCCGCTTCGCCGCCTCTTCCTCAACACGCTTTATGATTTCCGCATTGTCCATTGGCGTCATTTGAGCAGCATGCAATCACCGTAACTGTAGAAGTGCATCTTGTTTTCAATGGCTTTCTTGTAGGCGGCAAATACCCTGTCCCTGTCCGCAAAAGTACATACCAGCATTATCAACGTGGATTGAGGAAGGTGGAAGTTTGTCAGAAGTGCGTCAGGCACAATTGCCTTGTAAGGCGGATACAGAAAGATTGATGTGCTGCCACTTCGGGGAGCCACCTTGCGCGTACCTGGAATGACACAACTTTCCAGCACTCGGACTGTGGTGGTGCCCACGCATACCACGCGGTGCCCCTCGTCATGTGTCGTGTTTATCAGCGAGGCGGCCTCCTCTGTCAGGAAGAAGCGTTCCTCGTGCATGACATGCTCCTCCACATTGTCCACGCTGACTGGTTTGAACGTGCCTGCCCCCACATGCAAAGTTAGGGAGGCAATGCGAATGCCACGCGCCTTCAGTTCTGCCAGCATCTCCTTTGAAAAATGCAGGCCAGCGGTGGGAGCTGCAACTGCGCCAGGCTCCCTGGCGTAAACAGTCTGGTAGCGTTCCGCGTCCTCCTTTGTGGGCTGCCTGGTTATGTATGGCGGCAAAGGCACCTGCCCTGCCTTCTCCAGCAAATCCAGCACGTCATCTGTATCGAACTTCACATTGAAAGTTCCGTCCTCGTTATGGGACAGCACAGTAAACGAAGCCTCCGCACCATCAATCATTACCTGCGCACCTGGCTGCATGCGCCTGCCTGGTTTGAGGAGGCACTGCCAGCTTGCCTTGTCCAACTGCTTAAGGACGAATGCCTGAACGCGCCCGCCGCTGCCAGGCCTGTGTCCCCAGAGCCTTGCCCTGAGTACGCGTGTATCGTTTATCACCAGGCAATCGCCAGGCTGCATATAGTTGCCAAAGTCCGTAAAAGGATGTATTTCCGCTTCGCCCTCCTTCCTGTCCAGCACCAGCATACGGCATTCCTCCCTACGCTGGGAGGGGAACTGCGCAATAAGTTCCTCGGGCAAATCAAAGTCAAAGTCGCTAACCTTCATAAGTCGATATCAATATTTTCAACGGGATACCGCGCGTTTCATTTCTATCTCGTCGGACTTCTTCTTAAGCGCGTCTCGCTTGTCATGCACATTCTTGCCTCTGCATAGAGCCAACTCCACCTTGACACGACCATGCTTGAAGTAAAGCGACAACGGAATCAAGGTAAGGCCTTTCGCCTCAATACTTTTCTTGAGACGAAGTATTTCCCGCTTATGCATAAGCAGCTTGCGGTCTCGCCTTGGCTGGTGGTTGAAGCGGTTGCCGAATTCATAAGGTGCGAAATGGGAGCCCACCATTATAAGTTCGCCAAGGCGCACCACCGCATACGCATCCACCAGGCTGACGCCATTGGCGCGGCAGGTCTTTACCTCCGTGCCCTCCAACGCAATGCCTGCCTCAAAAGTCTCCAGCACTTCATAATCGTGCCTAGCCTTGCGGTTCTGGGCTATTAGCTTGCGCTCTTCAGTTTGTTTCTTCTTGTTTGCCATAATTAGAATATACTCTCCATAAAATTGGTGCAAAATATACAGCGCATTGACTTTTAATCCATTAGAACTGTGATAAATTACGCCGTTTTTTATTCGGCGGTCCCAAAAATGCAACCACCAATTGGAGCAAAAATGGAAGACTTATTACTGAAAGACTATGTTGACAGGCGTGCTTTGGAACGCATACAGCTTGAGCGTATGCGCGCCACATTGGAAAGGGTTTACGCAAATGTGCCCTTCTACAAGCAAGCCTTCGATGAAAAGGGCGTGAAGCCCTCTGACCTGCATACCTTGAAGGATCTGTCGAAATTCCCCTTTACAATGAAGAAGGACCTGAGGGAGCATTATCCCTTCGGCCTTCTTGCCGTGGACCAGAAGGACATTGTGAGAATACACGCCTCCAGCGGCACCACAGGCAAGCCAACCGTGGTATGCTACACTAGAAACGACATCAACGCATGGGCGGAAACTGTCGCTCGCTCACTTCAAATGTGCGGATTGACGGACAATGACCTGATACAGGTTGGCTATGGCTATGGCCTTTTCACTGGCGGTCTGGGGCTTCACTACGGCGCAGAACGCCTGGGATGCTCCGTGATTCCAGCCAGTGGCGGCGCCACAGAAAAGCAAATCATGCTCATACGCGACTTCAATGTCAACGCCATCTGCTGCACGCCTTCATTCTTTGTGCACATGATGGAAGAGGCGGAGAAACTGGGCGTGGATTTGAAGCAGACCAAGTTGAGGGTCGGCATATTCGGCGCAGAACCATGGACAGAAGAAATGCGGGACATGATCGAAAAGAAATCAGGAATACACGCCCACGACATCTTCGGCCTCTCCGAAATCATGGGTCCAGGCGTCTCCTGCGACTGCGAATGCCACAATGGACTGCATGTCTTTGAGGACCACTACTATCCTGAAATCATTGATCCCGACACGGGCGAAGTCAAGGAGCCAGGCGAGGAAGGCGAACTGGTGTTCACCAATCTCACCAAGGAAGGCATGCCGCTCATCAGATACCGCACCAGGGACATTTCATGCCTGCACTACGAAACCTGCGAATGCGGGCGCACGCTGGTGCGCATGGAGAAGGTGCGCCGCAGGTCGGACGACATGCTCATCATCCGCGGCGTCAACGTGTTCCCAACCCAGGTGGAGAGCGTTCTGCTGGGCATTGAAGGCGTGCAGCCCTACTACCAGCTGGTGGTGTCCCGCACAAAGGCGATGGACGAACTGGAAGTCAAGGTCGAAGTCACGCCTGAGATGATATCCGACGAGGTCAGCAAGCTGGAGAAGATGCGCGCCGTCATCGGTGGCAAGATCAAGCAGATCATCGGCATCACAGCAAAGATTACCCTGGTGGAGCCAGGCAAGATCGAGCGCACCGCAGGCAAGGCCAAGCGCGTCATCGACTTGCGCCAATAATACAACGCAGAGACGTTGAGTTCTTCAACGCAGAGACGCAGAGGCGCAGAGACGCAGAGTTTAAAAGACTGCATTTCTGCGCCTTTCAATTGATTATTGAATGTCATTCTCTATGAAGATTCAAAATGTAGTAGTATATCTCGCCTCCAGTTTTCCCAAAGACAGGATTTACGAGGATGCGGTAGTTTCCACAGGGGAATATCTTGCCAAGAATGGCTACACGCTGGTGTATGGCGGCTCCAACGAAGGCACCATGAAGACGCTTGCAGACGCCGTGCTTGCCAATGGAGGCAAGGCCATCGGCGTGTTCACCAAAGGTCTTCCAGCATATATGAGGCGCACTGACCTGACGGAATGCCACGAAACGGAGACACTGGCTGAACGCAAGGCAAAGATGCTGGAACTAGCTGATGTAGTGGTCGCGCTGCCAGGTAGTTTCGGCACATGGGACGAACTATTTGATGCACTGGCAATATCCAAGATGAATACACTATTCCACGATGGTCCAATCCCAATCGGCCTAATAAACGTAAATGGCTTCTACGATAAGCTGCTGGACTTCATCAACGCCTCCATCGAAACTGGCATTACACCACGCTCCTGCAGCAATCTTCTCAAATCAGCCCCAACATTAGACGAACTGATGAAAAAGTTCAATAGTGAACAGTGATTTTACTGTCCACTATACAAAACTCCAATTAGCAACGTCAAAGACGCCCTTGTCTGTGATGCGAAGGAACGGAATTACGGGCAAGGGAAGGAAGGCGAGTTGCAAAAAAGGTGCCTCAAGTGGGCAATTAGTCATTGAAGCGGCTGCATGAAGTTTCTCGCATTGGGCGTGAACTGCTTGGTAGTCCTTATCAGACATAAGACCGCCCAAAGGCAGCGGTTGTAGCCCGACTATTTGCCCGTCAATGGCCACTGCAAAACCGCCTTGCGCATCAATAAGCGCATTGACGGCACATGCCATGTCCTGGTCATTCATTCCCACCACACAGATGTTATGGCTGTCATGTCCCACAGTTGAGGCAATCGCGCCTTTTTGCATCTTGAAGCCATGCACAAAGCCCAGCGCCTTGTTGCCGTTTTTGCCATGTCTTTCCAGCACGGCAATCTTCGCTATGTCCCTGGACACATCTGCATTCTTCTCTCCAGCTGGCATATCCATCTTTAGATAATCTGTCAGCAATGAAAGTTCCTTGATGCCGATGATTGGCATTTCCGATTTATCGGACACTATGCGGAAATCATCCGCCGTTACTTTATTGCACTTTACACTGTTGCGGAACAATTCCGTGGATGGTTCGGGCTTCCTGCTAGCGAAAAGCTCTTCGTTCACCAGACGCCCCTTGCAGATGACAGATGAGACCTGGCACTTGCCAAAGTCGGACAGCAGCACTATGTCTGCAAAATATCCAGGCGCAACAAGTCCCTTGTGCTTAAGATTGCGCTGTTGCGCTGGAGACAAGCAGGCGGCGCGATACACGGCAAGTGGATTGCAGCCAGCCTCCAGGCATCTGGCAACTATGCCGTCAATGTGCCCATTCTCTGCAATGTCCTTTGGATTGCTGTCATCGGTGCAGAACGCCAGGAACGGTGCGTTTTCAATGGTGACCAGAGGCATGAGTTCATCCAGATTCCGCGCCACTGAGCCTTCCCTTATGAAAACTGTCATTCCCTTGCGCAACTTCTCCCTGGCCTCTTCCAGCTGACTGCATTCATGATCATTGCATACACCTGCGGCAAGATATGCATTTAAATCCTTGCCTCCTAGCAAGGGGGCATGCCCGTCAATCTTGCCGTAGAACTGCTCGATTTTAGCTAGAACAGAGGCATCCAGGTTCAGTACACCAGGCACATTCATCAATTCCGCCAGACCAGCCACATGGGGCTTGCCCGCTAGCCTACGCAAATCCTCACATGTTATGGCAGCCCCTGCAGTCTCCATATCAGTGGCTGGTACGCAGGAACTCAATGCCACAAGCAAATCCATGCGCATCTTGGAGGCGCACTCCAGAAAATAGTCCAATGCGGCGGGACCACAGACATTGGAAATCTCGTGTGGATCGCAAACTGCCGTGACTGTGCCATGTGGCAAGACGCAGCGTTCGAATTCGTACGGGGTAATAAGCGAGGATTCCACGTGGACATGCGCGTCCATGAAGCCTGGCACGGCAGTAAGTCCGCTGCAATCCAAGGCCGCCCTGCCCTCGTAGTTTTCGCCGACGCCCACAATCCTGTCACCGCAGATGGCGATGTCGCCCTGTGTAAACGAGCCATCCGTCAAATTGAAAATCCTGGCATTCTTCAGCACCAAGTCCGCCATTTCAAGGCCACGCGCCTGGCGTATGCATTTTGCAATAAAATCCGCTGTAGGCATGATTTGCTCCTAACTTTCCTTCTTCTGCCCTGGTACAAGTATCAGGAACAGCATACTGAACACACAAAGCAGGAAATACATTATGAACATGAAATGGTAATGCGAAAAATCCACGCCGAACACGGTCCACTTTGGTGCAAGAGCGCCGCTGGCAAGTAGCAAAGTCGCCCCCAGAGTGCTTATCACAGTGCCAATGCTCTGCATAACAGCACAGAACGACATTGCGACAACGCGATTGTTCTGTGGGGCAAGTTCAATTGTGCGCACGGAGGAAAGGCACATGAGATGCGCGTATGCAAGACCGCTGGAGAAAAATAGAATCCCCATCAAGATGGCGCTGTGCGCTCCATCTGGGCGCACGAAAAGCACAAAAAACGACACCAGTACCAGCAGTAGATGCGTAAGCACCTGATAGCGGCGGACACTAAACAGGCGGGTGGCAAAGCGTACGGTGACAAAGCCGATTATCATGCCACAAAGGCGGCATGATGTAACCGTCATAATTGTATCCGCGCCAAATGAAAGGCCCTTTTTCATGTAGATGATGCAAAGAGGGAGCAGTCCGATGGAGGCCGTGTATGCGGCAAGAAGATAAAAGGCATAGCCCAGCACGCCGTGCTCATTGAAGAGGGAGCAAATCGATTGCATGAAATTACCCGCTTCCTTTTCCTCGCTTTTGTCAATGGGCATTTTGTTCATGCAGAAAACACGTCCAAACGCCATTACGGCAGCGAATATGATTATCACTTGGAATTTCCACAACTGCGGTTCATCGCCCATGAAGCGCCCCGCAAGATATAGAAGACAGGTATTGAGTATCATGTACGAGAAGCGCATCGTGGAGAAGAACTTACCTCGTTCGTTGCTGCGCAGTATATTCCCGCACATTGGATACCAGGTATTGCTGTACAGGGGGCGGGATAGGTTGTAGCACAAGGCGCCAATCATAACAATATACTTCGCCCGTGGTCCAAACATGGGCGCGGACGCCATGAGGACAAACATTGCCATCCCAAAGAAGGTCGCGCTGGAATATGAACGTCGCAAACCAATCCTGCTAATCAGCAAGGCACAAGGCATACCCAGAACCATGCTGGCAATGCCCGAAAACGAAGACGAAAACAACGAGAACGCCTCGCTGCCGCCAAGCATGACAAGAAACAATATTATTATGGCATTGCTGTCATTGACCCACTCCGATATGCAGCCGAACAAGGCGGACGATATAGCATAACGCTGGGCCTTTCGCCTGACATTGTCAGACAACGTATCAGCAAAACTCATTTTCTATTCCTTAATGTTTTCAAGA
>JAFSTJ010000472.1 GCA_017450525.1 Victivallales bacterium
ATCCTTGAACTTGACGAGGACAATCTGACGCTGACGCTTGAGCCAGGCGTGCTCCTAATGGAAGTCGTAAAATATGTTGAAGAGCGTGGCTTTCTGTATCCACCAGACCCAGGCGAGAAAAGTGCCTCCATCGGAGGCAACATTAGCACCAACGCTGGAGGCATGCGGGCTGTCAAGTACGGTGTGACGCGAGACTATGTACGCGGGCTGGAAATCGTGCTGCCAAACGGGGAAGTCACAGAACTTGGCGGCAAGGTAGTCAAGAACAGCTCTGGCTACAGCCTGAAGGATTTGATTGTGGGTTCGGAAGGTACACTTGCCATTGTGACCAAGGCGATATTACGCCTCATCCCCCTGCCAAAATGCAAAATCAGCCTGCTGGTGCCCTTCCCCACTCTGGAGGCTGCAATAAAGACCGTGCCACTTGTGCTGCGTTCAAGCTCTGTCCCAACCGCAGTTGAATTCATGGAACGCGAGGTCATTCTCGCATCGGAGGAATTCCTTGGCCGTAAGTTCCCAGACAACAGCGCAGACGCATATCTTCTGCTGACATTCGACGCGGCAAGCCCCGCAGAATTGGAACTTGCCTACACTTCCGCGGCACATATCTGCCTTGATGCAGGTGCACTTGATGTACTAATGTCCAATACACAGGAGCGCAATGAATCGATATGGTCTGCACGAGGCGCATTCCTGGAGGCAATCAAGGCATCCACCACGGAAATGGACGAGTGTGACGTGGTGGTGCCACGCAGGCATGTGGCAGGCTTCATTCTTTTCGCCCATGCACTTCAGGAGAAGCACAACATCCGCATTCGCTCATTCGGCCACGCTGGAGACGGCAACCTGCACATCTACATTCTGCGTGACAAACTGGAGGAGAATGAATGGCATGAACGCCTGGAAGCAGTTTTCCAAGATCTATACCAGAAGGCACGTGAACTAGGCGGGCAGGTATCAGGTGAGCATGGCATTGGCCTCGCCAAGAAGTCATACCTGGCGGATTCCATTCCTCCAGCAAACCTTGCTCTCATGGCCGCCATCAAACATGCCTTCGACCCCAAGAACATCCTCAATCCCGCCAAAATCATCGCAACACGCTAAATACTGTTTTTTAGTGGACTGTGGACTGTTGTGTGCCTGCGGCGAAAGCCGCAGGTAGAACTGCACCTTCCAAACGCGGGGCTTTCGCCCCACACACCAAACTGTCCACAGTCAACTGTCAACTGTTTACAAGCGTCGTAACGCGAGCAATGCCAATGCGCAGAGTGCAAGCATTGCGCCAAGGAAAGGCATAAGATTGAAGTGTTCCTTATTTGTGATTGCAGCCACGGTGGTGATTTTTGCGGCAAGCTCCTGAGCGTCGATTCTTTCCAGACGGGATTCGGCAACTGGTACGTTTACTTCGAGTAACTTGCCGTTCTTCTGGAATACGCCAGGTTCACCTACGTCCGTACGTACAATACCGAAATCCTTTGGCGGCAAAGTCAATTCACGCAGCAAAGGCAGAAAGGAGCTGCAAAGCACAAAGTCCCCAAACGGGAATGCAAAGAAACTGCAATTACCGTCCTTTAGCAGAAGCGGCTCTCCTTCCAGGGATTCCAATATCACAACGGTAGATGCAGCAAGGGGCTTCAAAGACAGGTGTTGCGGTATCCTGTATAGAAACAAATCCGCCTCATTGCCGAATAGCTCCCGCAGTCCTTCGTCATTTATCCTGCCTATTCCCAAAGAATGCGCGGCAGTGGATGCAATGCGCGGACCAGCGGTGGCGTAAAGCCTGCCACACTCGCGCAATTTACGCAAAGTGGGATTGCCTGCACCAGACACAAGCAGCGGAATGTCTTTTGGCACTTGTGACAAGTCCACATAGTCACCAGACACAAACACAGCCTGCACACCATCGAAGTCCTCAGCCATCACCTCTATCGGCTCCATTACATTCACCTGATACGCGTCTTTCATTGCGTGGGCAATGTAGCTTGCCTCCTTGTCGCCTATGACCAATGCCTTCGGCAATTCACCATTGTAAAGTGCAAAATAATGCTTGTCATCCAGGGCATAGTCGTCCTGCTCCAGGGATGCGATTCCGAAGATATCATTGCCTTTTGCCGCATTGAACACAAATGGCACCCTGCGCTGCCCGTTCGCGGGCAAATCCACCATTGCACTCTGGACCTGGCCATGCGCATTAACTGTCACATTGCGCTTTTCCGCCTTGTCACCATAATTCACCGCAGTAACCACAATGCGTATGCGTGCATTCGCCAGTGGATTGCAGCGCACCGCCACAATTCCCGCATTGGAGAAAGTGTCATTTCCGCAATCCTTGAAGTCAAGAAGGACATTCTCTGGAATACATTTGGAGGCAACTTCCCAATCGTTCCTCCTGAAGTCGCTGATAATGGTCAGCGTGCTGCCAGGTGTAAGTTTTTCGGCGGCGGCAAGCAATGCATCCGAATGCCTGCCCTGCTTTGTGGTAACTGGATGTTCAACACCAGATAGCACCGTGTCAGCGCTGTAGATTATCTCATCGCCTGCAAGCATCCGCTCTTTCAAAAAAGAGGCGGCCTTATCATGATGCCCCCAGCCAGACATGCTTGCGGAACAATCCACAATGCACACATTGTGCTTCTGGGCAAGTGCCTCGTTGCGAGGTACAATGCGCGGTCTAGCAAGCATCAGCATGAACAACGCCAACAACAACATACGAAGCAGCATTACAATGATGTCCCTTGGGTGGCGTCGCCCTTCCTGAGGCAATTGCGTTCTTTCCAGAAAACGTATGCTGGGAAAAACTAGCACATCAGGCTTGCGCCAATTCAGGAAGTGGAGAATCAATGGCGCAAGAACCGACAGCAGACCCCACAAGAATATAGGATACTCGAATTGCAGCATAATCAAGCCTTGGGATGCGCCTTGGAATACACCTCAATCAGGCGTGCAATGTCAACATGCGTATAAATCTGCGTGGAGGTAATGGATGCATGACCTAGAAGTTGCTGAACCGTGGGCAGGTCCGCCCCAGCTGCCAGCAAATGCGTTGCAAATGAATGGCGCAATTTGTGCGGTGTGCAATCAGCAGGCAGGCCAGCCTCCGCAAGATACACCTTGAATGCCCGTTCCAGGCTGCGTGTGGTCAATCTGCCTCCTTTCAAATTGAGAAAAACTGGTCCCTTCTCACGGCGTTTCGCCATCCCCTTTTGCTCGCGTACCTGCAGATAATTCTGCAAGGCACGCAAGGCAGGCCTGCCCAGAAAGCAGAAGCGCTCCTTCTTGCCCTTGCCACGGACTTTGAAACGGGAGGCAAGAAAGTCTATATCCTCATAGTTCATGCCAACACATTCGGAAATACGCAGGCCACCGCTGTAGATGACCTCCAGCGCCGCGCTGTCCCGTGCCGCCACAAAGTCCGCATCACCGCGCCCATCCTCGTTCTGCGCCTGGTGGGCCCAATATTTGGCAGGTGCTTCCAAAAGTGATGATACCTGCTCCTCAGTCAGCACAATAGGCAGCCTGCGTCCAGTGCGCATTCCATTCACAAGCGTAAATGGATTCATTTCAATCACATTTTCACGCATTAAATGCTTAAAAAATGAACGCATACAGGACAGTTTCCTGTTTACGCTGCTTTTTCCAATGCCAGCTTCAGTGAGATACATGCCATGATGTCTGGCGACGCCCACGTCCACGCTTGACCAGTCATAGCCAGCCTCTGTCTTCAATTCTGGATGCAAGCGCACAAATTGCGCCAGGTCCAGCAAATAGCTGGAAATAGTATGCTCCGATGCCTGACGCTCGTCTTTTAGATACCTGACAAAGGACTGAACATGGTCGTCCACCGCCAGCAAGGCGCGTTCCTGTTCCAGGTCCTGCGCCTTCAATGTTTCTTTTTTCTTAGTTTTATTAGCCATTTTTATTATTTATCCACAGATTTCCACAGATTATCACAGATTGAATAATATTAGCATTGTTCCTCGGGGAACAAAATTCCCCCAAAAAAATCTGTGAAAATCTGTGTTAATCTGTGGATCAATTCATCATATCAGACCACAAATCCAGCACATCGATTCCCAGGCGAAGGCCTGTTTCCTTGACTTTTAGGGCGGCCAGCCTGTCACCTGGCAATGCCACCGCCACAGGCACAATGCCTGTTGATGCGCAACGCCTGCAGATAAAGGCAAGCATATCAGGCGAGAATGAGCCAAGCAAAACCAGCCGTCCCGCATTTAGAGGGAGATTCTCCAATGCGCACAGTTCTGGCAATGTGCCAGGTTTCGGCAAGAAAGCCTGCACTTTGGCTTCGGGAAATGCCTTTTGTGCAGCTGCAAGGCAATCCTTGTTGCCCAGCATGTCCATAATCACATCGTTTCCGCTAGCGTCAGGCAATTGAATCTTGCTCTTCGTATCTGTAATAAGCAATGCCCTCTCTTCTCCGATGAATAGAGATTTGCCACTACCGCGAAGCACAGACTTGCCTTTTGCCTCCACTATACGCAGATTGCATTCTGGAAAGACTGGCCTGCCCTCCACAATGAATGAAAACTTAGCAATCTCAGCGCCTGCAACTGGCCTCAATTTCAGAGTTGGATTATGCCCTGAAACAGTAATTTTCTCCTTGCCTAGATTTTGACCAGAGGCAGTATCATAGCAAACCTGCACATCCACTGCGCTCAGCAAGGGAGCGGCAATCTCAGGATATTCCAAAGACAGCGGGACTTCAACTGCTTCGCCCTGCCCCACAACTGCCTGCATATTGGCGATTCTTGCACGAGTATCGACACGCTTGGCAGGAACAATGCACTTCGTATCCACGCCTATGACCTTGCTATTGGACAATGCCAGGCAAGTCCCAGTCTGCACAAAATGGAATGCCTTGACCTTCTTGTCCAATTTGAGAACATTGTATTTCAGTTTTGTGGCATAGCCCTCTCTGTAGGCAAGTATTTTCGGCAGTCTTTCACCCTTGCGCTGTGCAACAAGCATCTGTACTGTATGTGTTCCTTCCTCAAGCATTACAGGAGGAAAAGTCTCCTTCCATGCGGCAACTGCCTCTCCATCCACAAACAGCGCGGAGCAAACGTCTGGCTCGCTTAGTTTGAATGTGATTTTACCAGAAGAGGCTACATCGAAAGTTGCATTCCACATAATGAACGCAGTGCTGTGGGGATTGGGCTTTTCGGGAAAGGCCCAGCCATCAGGGCACAAACCTGGTTCCTCAACAGTTGCATTTTGCTTGCCATAGCCCGTGAACAACATACGCAATTCAGAGGCGGTGAATGGCCTGGCTGTAAGATTGCGCACTGTGCGAAACACTGCAACCTGCCCCATGCAGACGCATACCGCAGAAAACACTAGCAAAGCAAAGATCTTTTTCATGTCAAGCCCCCAAGCATAGCAGCACAACTGCGCAGCATCCTAGCACCAGTGCCAATGCTTTTTTCAGATCCACTTTTTCCTTGAGGAATATGCAACTCAATGCAAAAGTACCCAGGAAGCTCATCTGGGCAATGGGATTCACAATGCTTGCATTGCCGCACATATTCATGCGTGCCATGAATATGATAATGCCAGTGACAAAAACGCCAGAGGTCAGAGAAATCTTCCATTCGCCGGCGGTGGGTGCCCTCAATCTGCGCTCCTGGACCAGCATTATCAAAATGCCGCCTATCGCCCAAAACAATGCTATTACCATTGACACCCCATTCTCGTCCGCCCCATGGCTGAAGCCATATTTGAAGGACAATGCCATGCCTGCCCGCAAGACACAGGCGATAATAGACAAAACAAAACCAAGCATCGCCTTGTTCCCGCTAGCAGACGTTCCCCTTGGAATAAATGCCAATATGGCAAAGAACGCACAGATTATCCCGCATATAAGCATACTAGTCATGGGTTCACCCAAGAGGAAATGCGCGCCAATCACAAGCAAAACCATATTTAGCCTGAATATGGTGGAGCAGACGCCTGCCGCCTGGTACCGCATCGCCTCAATCACCAGTACATTAGAAATCAAAGACAAGGTGCCTGAAATGCATCCCCAGGTCACTGTCATCTGCAAATCGCCTGCATGTGGACGCCTGAATATGCTGTATGCAATTACCATCACCCAGCCGACTATGCTGACAAAGGCGCCGCAGGACTTGTCCTTGCTGGAAGACTTGTCCACACTGGAAAACAGTTTGAAGAGAAAGTCATTAACTGCCGCACATGCCAGGCAGCACAACGCATAAACAATCGCCATAATCCTTATCGTCTTGATATTTTTACCGTAATCA
>JAFSTJ010000473.1 GCA_017450525.1 Victivallales bacterium
CGGTAGAGATAATCAATTGCCACGGCCAGATAATGGTTTGGATTCATGAGGCCATAGCCAGGGCAGACAATGCCGTGCCTGTCAAAGTCGGGGTCGTTGGCAAATCCCAGGTCGAACTTGTCCTTCATTGCCACAAGTCCCGCCATTGCGTATGGGGACGAGCAGTCCATGCGAATCTTGCCGTCATGGTCCACACACATGAAACTAAAGGTGGGATCATATTTATCGTTGAACACCGTTATGTCCAGCCCGTATCTTTCGGCAATGCGCTTCCAATATGCAAACCCAGCGCCTCCCAGAGCATCCGCCCCCAGGCGAAGATGCGCCTTCCTAATGACATCAAAGTCAATGATGTCCTTCAATTCCTCAACATACTTGCCGATATAGTCGTATTCCTCCACAAGCGGGTTCTTCTCGAATTCCTGCACAGACATGGACTTCACATCATCGCCGCCCTCGGCAAGTATCTGGTTTGCGCGTGCCGCAATCGCCTTCGTCATATCCTCGCCAGAAGGCCCGCCATGAATTGCGTTGTACTTAATGCCGCCATCCGTGGGCGGATTGTGCGAGGGGGTTATGACAATGCCGTCAGCCAGCCCTTCTTTGCGTCCCTCGTTGTAGCGTATTATGGAACGGGATATGACTGGCGTGGGCGTAAAGCCAGGCGCAGCCGCCACGTATGTATGCACGCCATTTGCGACAAGCACGGAAAGCGCGGTGGTATGGGCTGGCATGGAAAGTGCATGAGTGTCCATGCCCAGAAAAAGAGGCCCCGTTGCGCCGAAACTGCCACGCAATTCGGCTATTGCCTTTGTTATGGCGCGTATGTGAGTGGCCGTGAAACTGCCATTCAAAGAAGTGCCGCGGTGACCCGACGTGCCAAAAGACACCTTCTGGGCTGGATTATTCACATCGGGCTCAGACAAATAGAAGCGTCTATACAAACCAAACACATCCACCAGCATATCCTGGGTGGCCTTCTTTCCTGCATTCTCAACTGGCATTTCAATCTCTTTCCTGTTATTGTTGTCCTATATGCTCCAAAACTGCCATTTCTGCTTGAAGTGAAATGAATAGAAGCTATCTTATGGCAATTTCAGAACGTTTTGGGTATGGAGGCAATCGCCTCCGAATCAATGCCCTAAATTAAATCACCAATCATAAAAGTCAAAGTAAAAGGCGAAAAATGAAGTACGATTCCAATCACGCGCTGCTTGAAACTGAAATGCCAAATCTCCCCGCCCCCATGAGAGGCAAGGTCAGGGATGTGTATGACCTGGGAGATTCCCTGCTCTTCGTGGCAACTGACCGCATCAGCGCATTTGACTGCATCATGCCAAACGGCGTGCCAGACAAGGGCAAGGTCCTTACCCAACTTAGCCTGTTCTGGTTCAAACTCTTCGGCAGCAGGCCCAATCACCTCATCACAGCCGATGTGGCAAAATATCCCGCAACACTCAAGCAATACAGCCAGGATCTGGACGGCCGCTCCATGCTGGTGAAGAAACTGAAGATGGTCCCAGTGGAATGCGTCGTCAGGGGCTACCTGGCTGGCTCTGGCTGGAAGGAATACCAGAAATGCTCGCAGGTCTGCGGCATTCCTCTGCGCCCTGGATACCAGAATTGCTCCAAACTGGACGAGCCAATCTTCACCCCCACCACCAAGGAAACATCAGGCCATGACATGCCAGTCTCCTTCGAGCAACTCTGCGACATCGTGGGAAAGGACCTGGCAGAGAAACTGAAGAAACTGTCCATTGACCTCTACACCATCGCCGCCGAACACGCGCTCAAGTCTGGCATCATCATCGCAGACACCAAATTCGAATTCGGTATGGATGACAACGGAAATCTCGTCATAGCGGACGAGGTGCTCACCCCCGATTCAAGCCGCTTCTGGCCCGCTGATTCCTACAAGCCAGGCGCAAATCCGCCTAGCCTGGACAAGCAATACGTCCGCGACTGGCTGGATGAAATCGGCTTCAACCACCAGCCACCAGCCCCAGAACTGCCCAAGGAAGTGGTGATGAAGACCAGGGAAAAATATCTGTCTGCACTGTCACGTATCGCAGGTTGCTAATAATGTGAGCGCCGAAGCGGCGCTCACTCAGGTTGACCAACAGACGGAAACATGCAAGCTGGCCAACCTGAGTGACGGTCCAACAGACGAAAACATACCCGTTGGCCGACCTGTTCGGCAGTCCAACAGACGAAAACATACTAATTGGTCAACCTGAGTGGGCGCCGCCTCGGCGCCCACATAAAAAAAACAATGGGAAACATCCACATAATGAGTTCCGAGCTAGTCAGCCGCATCGCGGCTGGCGAGGTAGTGGAACGACCTGCCTCCGTGGTCAAGGAACTCGTGGAGAATTCCATTGACGCTGGGGCCACCGCCATCCGCATCAATGTGGAGCAAGGCGGCAGAAAACTCATCCAGGTGGTTGACAATGGCTGCGGAATGGACCGCACGGATGCCATGTTGTGCCTGGAAACCCACGCCACCAGCAAACTCACAGTAAATGGCGACGTAGGGCAAATCAGCACATTGGGCTTCCGCGGCGAGGCACTGCCCAGCATCGCCGCTGTCAGCCGCTTCATATTGCAGACGCGCCGCGAAGAGGACACCGTCGGCACAGAAGTAGTCGTGGACTATGGGCAAATCAGGGACGCCAGGGACTGCGGCTGCGCACCAGGCACCAACATCCGCGTTTCACAACTGTTCGCCAATCTCCCCGCACTACAGAAGTTCATGCGTGGGCCTGAAACCGAGGACGGCTATATCGAGGAAATCGTCCGCATGCTGGCATTGGCGCGTCCCGACATAAGTTTCACACTTTACACCAACACCAGGGAAACTCTGCGCGTAAATGCAGTAAACAACATCGGCATGCGCGTTGCGGCGGTGCTTGGGCGGGAAACATTCGCAGCCATGCTCCCCATTGACTACACAGAAGATGACATACACGTCACAGGCTTCATAACCAACCCTGGATACACACGTTCCTCCCGCAGAGAACAAAGAGCCATCGTCAACGGCAGAGCCGCCTCGGCTGATACAATTTTCTTCGCAATAAGGGAGGCCTTCGACAATCTGGTAATGAAAGGGCGCTAACCAGGCGCCGTAATCTACATCAACCTACCGCCAGACAGGGTGGATGTGAATGTGCACCCCACCAAGCGAGAGGTCCGCTTCAGAGACCAGCGCCAGGTAAGCCTGGTGCTGGGTGCCGCACTGCGCAAGGCATTGCGCAACATGGCTGGTGGGCAGGAAATGGTATTGAATGACCTGTCCAGAACAGCACCGACGCCACAAATGCCCCCGCAACCCCAGGCAATGCCGACGCAGATGCCACCAGCGCCACCGCCTGTCCAGCCATCGCGTATTCCAGCGCCAGCAAATATTCAGATGCCATTGGCAATGCCACCCGCGCAACAGACGATTTCTGCGCCGCCTGAGGCAGTACAGCCTGAACCAAGACACGCAGGTGGTCGCGCCACATTGAAATGCCTGAAATACAGGGGGCTTCTCAGTTCCCATTACGCCCTGGCTGAAAGCGATGATGGTCTTGTGGTGGTAAATCTCAAGGCAGCCCACCAGCGCATCGTTTTTGAAAGACTGCTAAAAGGGCTTAATTCTGATTCAATGCCACAACAGCAACTTCTTCTGCCACTCACAATCAATCTGGGTGTGGAAGACGCACGCTTCATACGCAGCGAGAAACAGCGTTTCGCACAACTAGGCTTCAGTCTAGAGCCCTTTGGCGGCAATGCCTTCCTGCTGACCGCACTGCCAGCCGCCATGCCTGACAATAACCTGGAACAGGTCATCCGCGACATGATTGATGATTTGCGCAAGAGCCCAATCACCAGCAGGCAGAATGCCGTACACCTGGCTCAGGTGGCGTGCCGCCATGCAATCTTCGCCAAGGACGTGGTCCGCGACGCTGATGCAACAAACATCATCAACGACCTTATCGCAACAGAAATGCCATACGCCTGCCCCAACGGGCATCCCACCATGGTCCATATCACATACGCCGAACTCTCCAAGCGCTTCTCCAATTAGTATATGCTGCTGAAAATCATCGCCATTGGCAAGTTGAAAGACAAGTATTTCAGGGAACGCTGCGACGAATATGCAAAATGGCTGTCTCCCTACGCAAAACTGGAAATCAAGGAATTGCCTGACAGCACACCAGAAAAAGAGGCAATTGCCATCCTGAAGGAACTGGAAAAAGACAAGGGCGCGTTCATCGTCCCCATGGCCGAGGAAGGACAGCAATACACCAGCAGGCAATTCGCCGAATTGCTAGACAAGGCAGCGCGGAAGGTCGTGTTCATCATCGGCGGCCCCAATGGCATTGCCCAAGAAGTCAAGCAGCAGGCAGGGAAACTTCTCTCCCTCTCAAAAATGACCTTTACCCACGAATTCGCCCGCCTCATCCTCCTGGAACAGTTGTTCCGCGCCACAAACATACTCAATGGCGGTCATTACCACAGAGATTAAAACCAAATACAATCCTAATTAGTAATTAAGGAACACTCTGTTACACGTGAGGATAGGTAATTGGAGCCATTAAGTGGCTAGTGCTCACTGTGGACAACCATACGTACTTCTAGGCAAGCGCACGATGGCGCATGCCTAGAGCCATTAGCGTTCTTTCGACAAATCCTTTGCTCGCGAGAGCATCTGGATGAATTCCAGGCGTTCGTCGTCAGTGTCTGGTCCCAGACCTGCCTTTGCCAGTTTCAATGCATCCTGGTATGTGGCATTGCCCTTGTATTTGGAATCACGCAACAGCAGGCCAAATGCCGCCACTGCAGCCGCCCAGGAGATGTTCTCCGTTGCAGGCGCATTCGTGACGGAGACTTCCTCCTCGACGGCCTC
>JAFSTJ010000474.1 GCA_017450525.1 Victivallales bacterium
CTAAAGCCATCGCCACCACGGCAACTGGCACAAGACGCATGTAAATCAGTTGCCTACGCTGTTTCCCATGTTGAAGCCCTTTAGTTTATAATCGTCACTTTCCATGGTCACGCTTGGGTCCTTGACACTTTCCACATGGCCGTCTCCGAATTCCATATTAGCATTGCCGCCAGCATATTTCACAAGGGAAGTGCTGATGGAAGTCTGGTAGCCACCATGCTTTCCACAAAAGCGATTGTGGTCTTTCCACCAGTTGATGGACTCGCCAGCAAGATAATTGCTGTCCACAAAGAACATGGCAACTGATGGTTCGGACAATTCACTGACTTTCTTCAGGCGACGCTGCTTCAATTCGTATGCTGCGTATGAGCCGAATTCGCTCCTGTATTTGTAGTTTCCGCAGGATGCGTTCCGCATATAGTGAGTATATGTGAATTCCTTGTTGTTATATTCTCCCCACTTGATGCCTTCGCCAGGGCACACCAGAGTTGCATAGTTCTTCATACCAGCAGCATCGTAGGAATAGGCCGCTGTGATGCCCAGATATGGCTTGACCAAAACAATCCAGGTATTTCCAGCGCCCTCATTTGTGTTCTTCCAAACCACTGGCATTATCCAGTCCTCATAGTCGCTGGAATACAAATGATCAACATTGCTCAGGGACTTCAGGTTGTTGGTGCAGCTGATGCTGCGCGCCTTGGCCCTGGCCTTGCTCAAGGCTGGCAGCAGCATGGCCGCCAAAATGGCGATGATGGCGATAACTACCAGCAACTCAATAAGAGTAAAATGCCTTTTCATTGTGTTTTCCTTAGTCATTTATGTTGTCCATTTGCCTCAAAGTCGATTGTTCAAAGTCACTTCAGCACTCGCGGATTCACGGTTTTACACCGTTGTTAAGTCCCTTGGGGCCAAGGAAGACATTGTTCCAGTAGCCAGTGCCATTGAGACCGCGCAGTTCGTTTTCCGTATGTGTTTCAACGTGTCCATCAAGCATTCCGCAGTTTGCCTTCATGCCGTGGCGCTTGCGTGCCCACTGGCGGCCGTCGTTGCATATCTGTACCAGACCCGCCGGTTTAATTCAGATTTGTCCTCGGCGCCGAATTGTCCTGCTTCCTTGCCTGAAGTCGGATATACAGAATCTCCGATATGGCAGACCTGGGAAGGCATGGTAGCGTGGAAATAGCGTAGCTTGTCCCAGCCGCCGCGTCCGCCAATGTAGTACTCTGGTATGCCGTAATGTGCGTAGGCGTATGTGCTGATCATTGCGCTTGAGGCAGGGCAGCAGAAAACACCTCTTGTTTCCGCACCATAGAACGTACGATATTCTGCAGTGTCTGAGACCAGGTACTTGCTCTTGGGAATCTTCTGGCTCAAGCCAAGATACGGGCAGATGAAATAGGGATAGGAACACGTAGTGCTTGGAGCGTTCAGTACACGATACTCTGCAACATTCGTTTGCTCGCATAGAGCGGGAAGCAAGTATCCGTCAAAATCATCGCCATACTGTATCAATGCCAGCAAAATTGCCTTTTCGTTGTTTGTGCAGGAAATCAGTTTCGCCTTCTCACGGGCCTTGCTCAATGCGGGCAGCAGCATGGCCGCCAAAATGGCGATGATGGCGATAACAACCAGCAATTCAATCAAAGTAAATCTTTTTGTCATTGTCTTTCTCCAATTTTCATTGTTTCTAGTATAACTCAATCTCATCAACAATCGTGTTAGGGCCATTGGATGCTGTCACGAGCAGCCTGAATTGTGTGCTTTCCACTGGCTGGAACTTCAATTCGTATTTGTTTTCCTTACCGTCCTTCACGGAAGCAAGTGTCTTCCATTTGCCATTGACGAATGCCTGCAACTCAAAGTCCTTCAGCATCTTCTTGAA
>JAFSTJ010000475.1 GCA_017450525.1 Victivallales bacterium
ACGTCAATGTTTGCCTTCCTTCTAAAGAGGCCGAGTGAGTATTTTCACTCTTGAGAGCCACCGTTTTCATGCTTGAGAGCCACCAGTGGCTCTCAAGCGTGAAAATACTCGCCAAAGGAGAAGTTGAAGCTACCTGGCCAGCTCGTCTGAATGAATCGCTAAACAAAACCGCCGCGCACTCCCTGCTCATTGAAAATTTTCGCCGTTTGCGTCAGAAAAATTCAACAAAATTGCCAAGGCTGAATGGACATTCAGGCATTGCACACTATATTATTGAAAAATTTTGCCGTTTGCGTCAGAAAAATTCAATGGAAGGAATGAGTGGTATGGACGAAATCAAACGTGACAAATACCTGCGCCGCCTGTTGTCCAAGAGGGGAAACGGCCTGGTCAAAGTCGTTACTGGCATTCGGCGATGCGGAAAGTCCTATCTGCTGGATCCGATATTCAAGGATGCGCTGTTGCGGGAAGGCGTTCCCGAAGACCACATTGTCAAGGTGGAGCTGGATCGCATATCGAACAAGAGGTTCCACGACAATCCCGAGGCGTTTGACAAATATGTCAGGGAGCAGATTAAGGACGGGAATAGGCATTATGTCATTCTGGACGAGATTCAGCTTGTGGATGGCTTTTCCTGGGTCCTCAACGGTCTTCTCTATGAAAGAAATCTGGACATCTATGTGACAGGAAGCAACTCCAAATTCCTGTCCAATGACATCTCGACGGAATTCCGCGGACGCGGCGACCCGATTCAGCTCGGGCCCTTGTCCTTCTCCGAGTTCAGCCAAGTCAAAAGCGGAGATCGGGCGGAGTGCCTGAATGAATACCTGACATACGGGGGCATGCCGCCAGTCGTTTTCCAGTCCGACGATGCGGCCAAGGCCAGTTATCTTTCGGAACTGTTCTCGGAAACCTATTTCAAGGACATCATCGCCCGTCACAGCCTTGAACGGACCGACATCCTGGATTCGCTGGTGAGCATGCTCGCCTCGGCTGTCGGGTCTCTGACCAATCCCACAAAGCTTTATGACACTTTCCGCAGCAAGGGCGTAAAGGAGTTGTCCATCAACACGCTGGACTCCTACCTGGAATACCTTGAGGATGCGTTCATTGTCAAGAAGGCGATGCGATACGACGTGAAGGGAAAGAAATACATTGGAACCCCCTACAAGTTCTATTTCTCAGACTTGGGACTTCGCAACGCCAGGCTGAATTTCCGTCAGCAGGAGGAGACCCATCTGATGGAGAACGCCATCTACAATGAACTTCTGTACAGGGGCTACAATGTGGATGTCGGCCTTGTTGAACTCCGCGAGAGGAACAAGCGAATCCAGACCGAAATCGATTTTGTCTGCAACGCCGGAAGCAAGAGATACTACGTTCAGTCGGCACTATATCTCCCCGATGCGGAAAAGACCTTGCAGGAGTCCAGGCCTTTGAACAACACGGGTGACAATTTCAGGAAGATGATTGTCGTGAAGGACCACATCAAGCCCTGGCACACGGAGGATGGAATTCTCGTGGTTGGCCTGTTCGATTTCCTTTCGTCGCCTGACAGTCTTGACTGGTAGTCATGGCCATCTTATGCTCATTGAATATTTTTGCCGTTTGCGTCAGAAATATTCAGTTTCCTTGCATCGTATCAAGTTTTGAGAGTAAGGCCCTTGATGCCAAAGGTCGCGTTTCCCATCCATTTGACCTGCCAGAATCGGCAGAACTTGAACTTTTGTCTGGCCAATGACCTTTGCCCCAAGCACGAGGGTGAATCCGCACACGGCGCGGAGAAGATTTTGCAAAGAACGTGCAGGCGATTTGGAATGGATTGCGGCAACCCGAATGGCGCGGAATATCTGCAAATGGCTATGTCCAAGGTCGCAGGCAATGGGACAGTGGATAAAGTCCCGGGACTTTGGAAAGCGGAGTGGATAAATCGGAGAAAGGGGTATTTCGAGGCGGCGGGATTCACCCGAAATCTTCTACAATATAAGCATTGAGGCGTTTTGACCTCGAAAAACGCCCTCAAAATGGCAAAAATAAAGGCACTCGGGCAAAGGCCCAAGTGCCTTGTGGAAAATGAATGGTCGGGGTTGAAAGAATTGATTGACACAACGCTTTATCCATCGGTTTGAGGGAAGATTTGGAGAAGGGCTACGCGACTGACGTGAAAACGCTATCAGAAGACCTTTTGAACCTTCTTTTGCGAACACCAGACCTTTTGACATTTGAGCACGATATCATACTGAAAACAAGGGAGTTTCGTCACTCGTTTTGGTTCTACTTCGCCTAGATATTGCCTGCCCCACATCGTCGGGTGAATCCACGGACAACCAGGGGGTATCCATAATCCTTCTCTGCTGCTCCAAAAACGCAAACTCTCGGCCGTTTCAAATCGGCTCTCCCGTGAAACGGATAAATCATAATTCTCCACCTCAAAATCACGCTATGAAAAGATCGTTTTGTTCTTGAATAGCGCGATTTGCACCATTCAGCGGAGAATGGATACATGGGGGTGAGATGTCTGTCTTCTTGATTGTGCCTCTGGATCCTGAAAAACTCTGCAATGAAACGTGCAATTTTTTCCACTAGCGGAAAAAATTGCAAATTGTCAGCCATAAGAAATTAGAAGACAGCCGAGATTCTCTTGCTATAAATCAAGACTGTCTGGATTCAGAAGGAAATCCTGGATGTTCATAATAGTGTGTCCGTCATTGTTGCGACAGATTCTTGTATTGTCCCCCATGACGATGATCTTCCTGAAGGAATCTCCTGTATGGCGCAATGGACGATTTTCCTGCTCGCGTTTCGCATCATCAGGCATTGTGAACGCCGACTGGATG
>JAFSTJ010000476.1 GCA_017450525.1 Victivallales bacterium
ATTACTCATTACTCATTACTCATTACTCATTACTCATTCCTTTTTCCCTCCCTTCATCTATATTTCTCCATCTTTTTGGAAAATGTTACACATCACACAGATTTTTTTCAGAAAACCACTTCGAACCGCAGAACGGCAGGAGGCTACAAGGGCGTCCCACTCTTGACAAGGCCGAAACGGACTTGCCCCCCAAATCTTTCAATTGCTTTCATATTCCTTGTCAGCCACAGGAATACAATTTCATCCGCAAGGGCGATAATGCTTCACAGCATCTGTTCAATAACATAACATTCTGATTTAATAAATCTACACATCCGGAATATGAATCATGAATTTCAAGATGATCTGTTTACTTTCCTGAAGTTATCTTCCCGTCAATCAAATTCAGATAACTCTGGACAGTTGAAAAGGCCAAGGCTCGTAAATCTTGTCTGCCACAGAAATTTGCATATGCGGCTGGACCAACATAGGTAATGTTTCGGAAGTGCCGACGCAGACTTTCCAAAGCCTCTTGAAAGTATTCTGAAGCAAAGTCATCAGTGGTCGTCTCATCAACCACAGACTGTACACCTTGTTGGTAATGCATTAAAACAAATACAAGATCGTAAATGTCTTTGTCCTTGCGTCTTCCATCAAAAGCAAGAGCTTTTAAGGGAATGAAAGCGGCAGGACGGCAGACGTTGATGATTTCTTCTACATTATCACCATTTACATTGACTCCAGCTAGCCTCACCTTCCGTGGCTCTCTCAAAGCAAGCCCAAGCCCTTTTGTCTGGATAGCAGAAAGTTCACTACTCATCTTGTGCATCAATGAATCAGCAGGGCCAGCATATTTAGGCGTCAAAAAGTCAATAATGAGAGCGTCGGTTCCATCACCCTTAACGAATGAATGCCGTTGTTGCCGTCCCCTGTCATTCAAACGGTTACGATAACCATTTTCCATGAGGATCTCACTGATTTCTTTGTATTTCTCATCATCAGAGACTGCAAGAGAAATGCCAAAATCTATGTCCATTGTGCCACAATGCGTAGTCGTATTGTAGTCGGATGTCCCGTCTGGAGCAGTAATATACCGTGGAACAAGCCCACCTATGACGACAAGAAAATCGCGATATTCCCCAAGCCGCCCCCAAATATCGAGCAGTCCCTTTTCAACCATTTGTGTCATGGTATGGTTATAGTCAGTGATACGTGTATTGACATCAGGCATGTTGTTTACTCCAATTCAAAAGGCTGTCGCGAAGATAGTCTGCTTGATCTGCATTGCGTCCAGGCATCCGTTTCAGATCAAGATAGAGCTGCACATCAGAGACTACAGGAAGGCCATCAACTTCTTTTCCACCAAAGAAGAAGCCCGTGTTCTGTGGAATGTAGAGAATCACATTACCATCACTTTCAACAGGGAAAAGGCCTGACAAATTGTCTGGTATCTGTTCCACATAGGCCATAACCGTTCTTGATTCCATATATGGAGCGCGAAGATACGCTCCCGACGCCCCCATGAAGCCAAAATGGACATTCTGGTCTTTCAGTGATTTAGCAACGATATGGAGCCCATGACTTAGTGTCTCGAAACTGGCAGCGAACATCTGCCGCCGCACATAACGGTTGAATCGATACACAGCCATCCAGTCATCCAACATCTTCTCAGGATTCACCAACAGATAGCCATTGCCCTCTTGACGGACATAATCATTGTCCATCATCCGATGGACAATGATGGAAGCGTATGGCTTGGTCATGGCAGCAACATTGGCCAGTTCACCCAATGTCCAGATACGCTGCGGCTGGTTGAAGAAGAGGCGGGGGAGCATGGCTCCCTTGCCGACAAAGGGAGTTCCGCCGTTGTTGCGGCTCTGCCGTTGAGAACCAGTCTGGATTTTAACGATGTACGTAATGATGCTTGGCAGCGTAATTCTGCAAGCTCCGTTCAATGAATAGAAATGGATGTTCTTTTCATGATAGGAATCAATGAATGGTTGGGTGAAGGAGGTGGCGGCAAAAACGATTTCCGCGCCATCTTTCAGTTCCGTTGCCAGAAGCAAACGGTATTTCTCCACAGTCGGCCGTGAAATCACGGTACGGCATATGACATAAGCCCTTTTGTCTGAAGGAAGTGGCAATTTGAGGCTTCCATCGGAAAGCACATCGTACTGATACGGTCTCCATGGAAGACCGTGGAATTGGAAGGCCTTGCGAAGGCCTCCAATGATTTCTTGGATTTCAAGATTGTTTTTCATGGCAAGATGTTGTTTTTTGTGAAATATTATTAAATATATGGCATGAATATCATTTTTCAAATTAATGCCATATATTTAACGATAAGTAAAAACATCCGACCGTTGAAATGGTTACACATGGTTTTGCGCTTCGCTCGATGCCGCTTACGCGGCTTTGAATTAGCCACAAATTGTGGCGCCCTTACGGGCGCTATTTCATGGGGAGACCTTTCCCCCCATGCGGCGTGCCACTACGGGCACTTGCATGGGGTTACGATTATGTCGCACTCCGTGCAATGTCGCTATGCGACATTGAATTGGCCACGAATTAGCCATGTATTGGCCATTAGTTCAGGTGCCTTCTTGCACAAATCTGCTTCGAAATTAGCCACAG
>JAFSTJ010000477.1 GCA_017450525.1 Victivallales bacterium
CAGGAGAAGGTTTCGCCGCAACTGTGCATGAACCAGTCATGCTGGTGCCCGCCCTTTACACGGAATACATCGAATACAATGGTTTTGCCAGGTGCGACCTCAATGGTTGTGACAGCTCTTTTGTATTTGCTGGTGGCTTCATATACGCCATTGCAATCTGCAACCATGCGCTGGAACACCTGTCCCCTGTCGTATTCAAGGAGTGTGCCAGGATTTCGTTTCTGGCGCATGGCATTGACCACGACTGTGTTATGTACCAGGGTATTCGACAAGTATGGCAGGCGTGTCGGGTCATCCATGGATGCTGTGTCAGGATAGCCGAAATCAGGGATGAGGGGGACGTTTTCCGCGAAAAAATCCAGGTTCAGGCTATCTCCATGGCGATGCCCGATGTAGTTTGGAAAAGCCAGGACCACTGCTGTCGGCGCATTGCGATTGCCATTTTGCAGCGAGGCCAGCCCGTATGCGCTGAGCATGTTGCTTTCATAGCCGAAATCCTTTGCTGTAAGGTTTTCTGGCAGCGGGTGCCTTTTATCCATGACATTTATCATGGAGGCGATTCTCGGGTCTGGTATCGAGGCATAGACAAATCGAAGTATTTGAGAAGGAGGGAAGAAGATTGCGCTGTTGGTCATGTTTCCCGCATCTCCAGATGCAGGGCAGAATTTACCGCATACCATTAGTTTTGCTGGATATGTATATAGACGTTTTGCATTGGGGTAGGTGGCGAAAATATCTACGCCATTTTCCTTAAGCGACTTTATTATATCGCAGATATTGTTTAGCCAGCCGACATTGTAGCCAGGGGATTCAATAGGTGCTCCATCACCGAAGATATTTGAGAAAAGGGCGTAGTTTAGTGGAATGGAGCCAGCGCCTTTGTTCTTTCGGAAATCCGTCACCCATTTTATCATTTCAGGAGCATCAAGGCATTTTGCAATTTCCAGCAACGCCATTTGGTGCATTCCGAAATTCCCACGTATCTTGCCATTTTCGGTCATGACATCGTTTGCCATTACCCAGAACATGTTGTTTTCGATATTCTGCTTGATTTGTGCGCATGTTTTTCCCAGTGCCTGCTCAAGTTCACTGTCGTTTGTATTCAGGAAATCCTTGACTTTATAGTAGGATTGGGCAAAATGCCTGGCCATGGAGCATTCCCAGATGGAGTTTAGTATGCGTCCATCGTAATTTGACTGAACTTCCTCCGCATACCGTGATTGCTTCGAGTAGTCGTAGTCCTTGTAGCGTTCCGCAAACTTGTCCAGTATCGCAAGGGTGCGTCTTGCGAAACCAGGGTTGCCCGTGCGGCTATACGCGTCTGACAATTTGATGTGGCTGGTGTCCTTGTTCATTATCCAGTGGGTGTAGTATGCCACGAACCAGTATTTGGGTTCATTGGGGGCAGGGCGCCAGCCCCTTCCTTCATCCACATATTTCCCAGTCAGAAGTGATTTGTCCTTGAATCCAGATTTCCAATATGCCTCGAAATCATTGTCTGGGAAAATGCTCTTGCATTCGGGGCATTGGACCTTGAAAGGCTTTTCTGGTGTGATAATCCAGGGATATGTGCCATGTTTTTTGATTGCCTCGCCGCAGACTGGACATCCAGTGCGGTGCACCGCAAATGCCCTGGGTATCTCTGGCGGGTAGATTACGCTCAGGTATTCTGGAATGCTTTTCTCCAGTAGTTTTTGTTCAGCTGGCGTTAATTCCACTGCGATTAGGCGTGATGTCATCGACAGTGCGGCAATGAACCAACTCATTGCAATGAGTTTTATCTTGTTGGAAAACATGTCTTCAAGAAATTGGGAGATGTGCCTAATTACTATTCTTGTTGAGGAAGAGAGCCTTTTAGAATAATGAGCTTGTGCACAGCACGGCTCATGGCTGTATAAAGTCCTGGCTTGTTCCATCGTGGATCATTTTCATCAACATCAAGGAGGATGACGACTTTTGCCTCGCATCCTTTGAACTTCATATATGTATAATATGGTACTTCCTTTTTACCAAGGACTTTGGGCTGTTCGACAACGTGGTATTCACCTGCAATGCCACTCTCGCCAAGACTTGTGTTCTTGAGGGAATGCCCGCCCAGAATAAGGATGTCCAATGGGTTGACCTTGTCTTCGCGCATCAGATGAGTTAGTTCCTCTGCCAGCATTTCAGGGCATTTTCCCGTCCGCACTATGACTTCGCATCCTTCTGGTGTGTGGTCCAGAAGTTCCATCTTGACTGTGCGATATGGAGCAAGGGCCTCGAATATCCTCTTGGTGTTTCGGCAGTTCTTTGTAAGCATGACGGGGGGCAGCCCAAAGTCGGGAAGCGTCAGGTTGTCACGGAAGATATTCTGGTCAGGGTCATAGAACACATAGAAATACCCATTTGGAGCCAGCAGCCTGGGAATGACATCCCACATCTGCTGGGAAAAATCTTGTCCTTCGTCAACAATGATAGCATCATATTTCACATTATGCTGGTCAAGATATTTTCCTAGTAATTCAGGTATCACTTTGGAATATAGCAACTGGTTATTCCTGTATTTGTCATACTGCTCTTGAGGAATCTTCATCAGTTCAATGCAATATTCAAAGAATGCACCGACGGTGATACGAGTGTTGTATTTGCCGATTTCCTTGCGAAGCTTATTTGCCAGCATTTCATTGAAGCACAAAAGCAGTACTTTGCCCCCCTCGAGGGCAACCCTTCTTGCCTTTTTTATGGCGAGTACTGTCTTGCCTGTACCAGCCCCGCCTTCAAAGAGTAGTCTAGGAAAGTTCTCAAGAGCATCCAGAATGGAATTCTGCCGTTCGGTCAGCAAATTCAAGAGGTGGGTATCGTCTATTACACGTTCAAGGAATCTCTGGCCGTATTCGAATTCGGGGGAAAGAATATCAAGGACTTCGTCGCGGAAAATGTGACCGCCGATATGCCTGGGCAGTGGAGTCTCATCAATCAGGCGGTATGCAATATCCTCTATATTTGCCAAATCATCGTGTGTTATGACAATTCCCTCCGCCTCTGGTGGCCAGACGGTGTCATGCCTGTCACAAGCAGGAAAACAGACTGCATGGGCAAATTTCAAAGGGATGGGCGACCCATGTTTTTCCTCCAGCAACTGCATAATGGCGTATTTGTTGTGTTTAGCCTGTTCAAATGGGGATATTGGCCTTCCATTCTGCAACCACTGTCCATTTATGCAGGATATGGTTCCGCCCTTGACTTCCAGGACTAGGAAGCCCTTTCGTTCATGGTAGAGCAGAAAATCTATTTCTCCATCCCATACCTGACGTTCAGGGGCACGCAGTAGATAATCGAATGAGTGGAAAACAACCCAGTCTCCTGAAAGATTTTTCTCCAATTCTTCAAACACCTTCTGTTCTGAAGGTGGACGGTGATCGTAATCACAATTTTCAGGTATGAAAACAGCCATGGTGCTCTTAATTTTGTGAAATGCTTTATATTTCCGACAGTTTTAGTGTGTCGCAAAATCTTCAATAAGATACAACTCCTATAAATGTTTTCAATTTGCTGGAAAAAAATCTGGCCTTTAATTTCAGTAAACAATTAAGAGTTAAGTTTTTTTCGTAAGGAGGCGGCAAAATGATTATGCCGACACATGCAGTTTTTCCAAACGTTGTTGGGTTATGAATTGGAATAATTGAGAAAATATGGTATTTTAACGCAGAAAAATAAGGTGATGTCTCTGTAAATCCAGAGCTGTCCTTGTTTTTCCAGTCAATTTGTGTTTATGCTAAAACTTCCAGGAAGGAGATTCCAATGATTTTCGGTCTTTTAAAGGACATCAAGAACGGTGAATACCGCACAATTGCCACACCTGGCGAAATTGCTACTATCATAGCCGATGGGCATAAGGCTTTGGTGCAGAAGGGCGCTGGTGAACGCTGCGGCTTTTCTGACGAAGCATACGAAAAGGCTGGCGCGGATATGGTGGGCACAATGGAGGAAATCTATGCCCGCGCAGAGTTCGTCACCAAGGTGAAGGAATTCGAGCCATGCGAGTATGGCCTCATACGCGAAAACCAGATTGTATTCACCTGCATCCATCCTGCCGCGCATCCTGCGGAAGTGGACGCATTGCTCAAGAGCAAGTGCATCGCTTTTACGGCGGAGGACTGCCACCGCTATGGCTCGCCCAACTGCGAGGCGGCTGGCAAGCAAGGCGCACTTTTCGGTCTTGAATCAATGCTCTGCACCAATGGCGGCAAGGGCAAGTTTGTCGGCGGCCTTGCTGGAGCCCCTGGCATGAACGTTATTATCCTTGGCGGCGGCATTGTCGGCAAGAGCGCCCTCCAGGTGCTGCATGCACTCGGAGCGCACTGCACTGTTTTCGACATCAACATCGGCACGCTGCGGGCACTCCAGATGCAGTATGGCGACACTATTGACACGGCGCTGTCCACGCGCCAGAACATAGCCAAGATACTGCCCCAGACAGATATGATTCTCAATTGCGTGAAGTGGCCTAAGGGCTGCACTGAATATCTTGTCACCCGCGAGATGCTGCGCCTTATGGAAAAGGGCTCTGTCCTGGTGGATATCAGCAACGACGACCAGGGTGCAATCGAGACCTTCCATGAGACCACCCACGAAAATCCTCGCTACATAGAAGAAGGCATTGTGCATTTCTGCGTCAGCAACATTCCTGGCGCCATCGCCCAGTCCACGTCAATCTCATACGCGGCGTCTGTTATAGGACACTTCCGCAGCATACTCAACAACGGTGTTGCTGAAGCATGTGTCCGCGATGGTTTCCTGCGCCGTGCCCTCACTTGCTACAAGGGCTTGCTTACACACGAGGAAACAAGTGCCTTGCAGAACAAGCCGTGGATTCGCCCAGAGGATGTGCTGGGCATTACAGACCGCAGGCTCGATCCAGCACCTCCAGCCACTGTGAC
>JAFSTJ010000478.1 GCA_017450525.1 Victivallales bacterium
CTCTTAATTTAAAATGAACAATCCATACCAGCATAGTGTAATTGACTATTACGTAGCGAAGGTTCGCAAGATGAGGCAGGAGAGGAAGGAGGCATTATCCTCCCTCAAGAGCCGCGAAGATGCGCTGGCATATCAGGAGCGCATACGCCAGGCGGTGGCTAATGCGTTTGGTCCATTCCCAAAGGAAAAATGTCCTTTGGATGCAGAGGTGACTGGCGTAGTACAATGCGATGGCTACCGCATTGAGAAGGTGCGCTTCTACAGCAGACCTGGCTATATGGTGACGGCGAATCTATATGTGCCAGATGGATTGACAAAGCCTGCTCCTGCCTCTTTGGGCGCCTGCGGGCATTCCACTTTAGGCAAGGCATGCGACACATACCAGAGATTTCCCATAAGGCTGGCGAAGAGTGGCTTTGTGGTGCTGCTGTATGATCCTGTCCACCAGGGTGAGCGCAACCAGTATGTGAAACTGGATTATTTGGGGCAGGGGGCTGGTCTGTGTCAGGCCCACAATGTGATGGGTGAACAATTGGAACTGGTGGGCGAAAGCATGCCATCCTGGCGTGTTTGGGATGGCATACGCGCGTTAGATTACCTGCTGACACGTCCCGAAGTGGATGCCACGCGCATTGGCATCACTGGCAATTCAGGTGGAGGCACCCTCAGCGAGTGGATATGGGCAAATGACAGCAGGCTTGCCTTCGCTGGTCCTTCCTGCCATGTGACCACGTTCATGGGCAATCTGGAAAACGAACTTGCCACGGATGCCGAGCAGTGCCCCCATGGCATCATTGGCGCAGGTCTGGAAATGGTGGACTTGATGTTCTGCCAGGCGCCAAAGCCAGTGATTCTCCTGGGACAGAAATATGACTTCTTTGAAAGGCGCGGCTACATGGAGGCATACAATGACCTGCGCCACTTCTATTCGTTGTTCGATGCGGAAGGTCATGTAGCAATGCACCTGGGAGGCTCTTCGCACGGATATTCTGATGAATTGCAGAGGGCTATGGTCTCCTTCTTCAGGCAGGCAGCAGGCATTGACGGTGAAATGCTGGATGAGGAACCGCAAATACAGGCTACAGAGGCATTGAATGTATGCTCTAGCGGCAATGTGGTCAATGAAGGAAGTACTCCCATCTACGAAATCATTTCTGGTATTGCCAACAATCTGGCTGCGAAGCGCAAGGCTCCAGCCTCCCAGAAAGAATGGGCTGACTGTATTGTGAAGTTGCTTGATATTCCCAAATGCGACAGCGAAACGCCGCATTTCAGGGTGCTGAGGGCACAGAGAATGAAGGAGCAGGTCTGGGCACGCTATGCCGTCGAGACTGAGGACAATACCCAGGCCATTCTCCACAAGAGACTGCCACAATATCCAGATACTCTAGACATCGAGGACGAGATAACGCTGTATCTTCCGCATTTCTCGACTTGGCAGGATGACAATGAGCATGCAGAATGCATGACTTCAGGCACGCCTTTGTATTCTTTGGATGTACGCGGAATCGGCGAATCTATGTTAAGCGAGACTGAAACTGGCTTCTTGGAGCCATACGGCATGGACTATATGATGCACAGTTTCGGCTTCATGCTGGGGCAAAGTTATATGGGACGGCGCGTGTTTGATGTGCTGCGCACTTTGGATTTGCTGGAGGAAGATGCAAAGAAGGTACATCTTGTTGGGCGAGGGCAGGGGGCCATATTGGCTGCCTTAGTGGCAATGTTGCGGCCAGAACTTAAATCAATTACGCTGCATGACGCACCTGCCTCATTCCAGGAGTGGATTGATGCAAAAGTCTGCAACTGGCCTGCTGGCAACATACCGTTCGGTGTGCTGAAATACTTTGATTTGCCAGATTTGTATGCCGCGCTGGGGGATAAGATCACTATCGCCAGCAAAATGAACGCGTATATGCAGAGGTAATTGCAAAACTATTGGGGCATTGCAAGCCTTTTCCGCAGGCTGGAGCCAGCGGCTCCGATAGTTTGCGGCTTGGCGTGGGCGCGAGGGCGCAGAAACGCAGAAATAAAAAACTCTGCGTCTCTGCACCTCTGCGTTATTGTGCGGGGCGGAGGCGGTAGAAGTGGTTGACCACCATATCGTCTGCGATGTTCATACCGTGTGAGCCCTTTGTATTTTCGGGGCTGATCTCGTGGTTGCCGTGGTCAGGTGTAACTAGGAATGCCCTGTTGTATTTGCTCCAGTATTTGTCTGTTGCTGCGACCAGGCTTTCCGTGTATTTCGCGGAAAGTTCAAGTTGGCCGATTGCCTCGTCTGACCATGGGCCGTACAGGTGTGAATAGTGGTCGTAGTCCGTCTGGTACGAAATAATGAGGTCGTAGTAATCCTCTTCGATGAGTTTCAATGAGAGCTGGTGTACTGCCTCGTCCGTGCGAAGTGAATAATAGTCAACTTTGCGTTTCCTGAAAATCATGTCAATGCTGCATCCATTCACGGAGACGATTGCCACGTTCTTGCCAGCAAGTGCCATTACATCGAACAAGGTCTGGATTGACAGCACGGGCTTCATATATTCCTTGATGCCGTGTACCTCTGGCGATGCTCCAGAGAAAATTGTGGCGAAGCAGACAGGCGTGACGCTTGCCATTACGGTGGTGCCTTTAAACATGAAGTCGGTGGCTTTCTTGATGCGGCCCACTATTTCTGGATGCCTTTGCATGTGGACATCGCCCACCGCGTCAGGGCAGAATACCAATGCCTTCTGGCACTTGCCGTCATCTCCGAACAGATGGTATGCCTGGTCCACGACTTGTGGTACAGTGAAGCCGCCGCACACGTCTGGCGGCTCGATGCCGAACAAAGCGCACAGTGTGGGCGTGACATTGCCAGTGGTGTAATCAACACCATACTGCTTCATATAGGAAACCAATTCCTCGCGACTCGTCTCGTTCATTGACATTTTCTCCTGGATGTTGTGTATTAAAACTGTTGGCTTTGAAATGTTTGGGAATATAATTGCATAAGCGTCAATTGCAAAAGGATAAGTGGAAGGTACCTCCTATGGTCAGTGGTTCCTAAATTCTAGATACCAGTTGTTCTATCTGGTATTGAAAATAAAAATGATATTTTGCGAAAAAAGGTATTGCGCTATTGCGAAAAGTTGTGTATAATATGTCCATACCATAAAAAGATACTGGTATCTAATGAGGGGCAATAATGAACGTCCAGGCTGAATATTACAGGCTATATAGCAAGTTGAAGGAAGACATTGAGTCTGGCGTGTATGCGCCAGGCGCGAAACTGCCATCAGAGCGTGCCCTGATGGAGCAGGAGAAGATAAGCC
>JAFSTJ010000479.1 GCA_017450525.1 Victivallales bacterium
CCATTGCACCATCTATTTTCTCATTGCTGGCACATATACGCCCTTCACTTTGGTAACGCTTCGAGGGGCCGCTGGCTGGACGATTTTCGGCATCGTCTGGGGACTGACTTTATTGGGCGTGCTTCTTGAAGTCACCTTGCCGCCCAAATACATAATGTACACGTCCCTGCCCATCTATGTGATTCAGGGCTGGCTGATTGTGACTGCATTCAAGTCCATCATGGCAAACCTGCCCACCACGGGGCTGGTCATGCTGGTTGTAGGCGGAGTGGTCTATACACTGGGCATCATTTTCTATGTCATGGACAAAACTCCGTATATGCACACCATTTGGCATCTTTTCGTGCTGGGAGGCAACGTGTGCCATTGGGTTTGCATCACATTCTATGTAATTCCATGGGGTGAACAATGAGCGCTGACAGTTTTCCAGGCAGCAAGTTGCTGGCAAAACTTTCCAGCAGGCACTACAGGAAGAAGAATGGCCTGTGCCTGGTGGAAGGATTGCGCTGCTGCCAGGAGGCATTGCAGCACTGCCAAATAGCAGAAATATACTGCAGCCAATCATTCATAAATTCCCCGCAATGGCAATCAATCCAGCCACTTGCAAAAGAAAAAAAGCCCATAATCCTCAGTGACAGCGACTTCAAGGCAATTTCAGAAACGGAGACGCCACAAGGCATTATCACGGTAATACATGCCCAGGAACTAACTCCTGCGACACAAGCGGAAACACCATTCATACTTATCCTTGACAGAGTTGCGGACCCAGGTAACATGGGCACCATACTGCGCACGGCATGGGCTGTGGGCTTGACTGGATGCTGGCTCGTCAAAGGCGGTGCAGACCCATATTCGCCAAAGTCCATACGCGCTGGCATGGGCGCACAATTCTCGTTGAAACTTCATGAATACGAAACATTGGAGGACGCTGTGCAGGCAGCCCACAATTTCGGCGTGAAGAAAATATGGTGCACAATGCCAGCAACGGGAATAAGCATATTCGACAAGGCATTCAAACTTGACAACTCTGCGCTAATCATCGGCAACGAGGCAAACGGCATATCAAATCCAAGTTTGGGCGAAGCAGTCACCATACCCATGCCAGGCGGCGCCGAATCACTCAATGCAGCACAGGCCGCCACCATCTTCCTGGTGGAAAGCATACGCTGCCAATAAAGCAGAGTGCCTTTTCTGAAACGAAACTAAGCTTTGCTAATCTGCGTCAATAAATGGTCTCTATTTGTATTAACGTGCGCCCCATTCGCGGAAACTGGAGCCATTTTCCAAGGCAAGAGAGAGTATACGCATGGCGGTTGCGCCTATTAGCCATTCACGCTTCACATCCAGCCAATAGAAGTCATTTTCACGCTTCAGATACTTCGCATCAAGTGCTTGCTCCAGCCGTTCAGCAGTGCCACTGTCATCACAGGCACGTGCGGCAGCGGCAAGAAACGCAGCCAATACCGTATCAGGAACCTGTTGCGGATTTAAGCAGGTGTTTTTTCCTGCGACTGTATCAGTTGGCTCCTTGAATCTATCCAAGTCAAGTTTTGCCTTCGCCGCATTCCATAGTTCAATTGCCGTTTCACGTTTTTCAGCCCATGGTTCATACCAAAGCAAAGCCCAGGCATCCAGACCACTATAGCCACGAGGATAAAAGAGGCCGCTAGGAGCATGATACAAAAGCTTGAAAACGCCGCCTCCCATAATGGGATTAAGGCAATGCATCAAGGCCCATTTTTCCCAACGTCTCGCATCTGCAGTCCAGTCACCATGCCCCATCGTTGAAAAAAGTTGCAGGGCATAGTGCGGATGATTGTTGCAGGGAAAAAACAAAAGGCCAGGCTCGCAAGTCACGCCTCCAGTGCTGTTTTCACGCATTTGCTCCACAGTGACATCAATGAGTTTCTGTACATCATAGTGGACGCATTTTGCGTCATTCCATTTGAAGTCAAAACCTTTTGTCCAATATTTTGTGTCGCCAGTGAAACGTTCATACAGTGCCAGCAATTGAAGAAGATGTCCCGTGTACATGATATTTTCACGATAGCAAGGGTCAGGCGCCCAGGGTTTGCTACCCCAATAGTTCTTGGCCTGGGAATATGCCCAGACTTCGCGCCTGAGATAACGCTCAATGCAATTGTCCAAGATGCGCCCTGCCCTTGCCTTCTGTGCCTCATCGCCACGCATTCCCAAGGCTGCGGCGGCATATCCAGCAAATGCAATATGATATCTCGTCGAAGACAAGCCAAACTGCCCGCCTCCTACATTCCACCACTTGCGTTCCTCTTCATCTGGCAAAGGACTGGTAACGTGCTCCAACCACCGAAGAGCAGCCTGCTCATCATTCCCCAACGGGACTTTCCCCGATGCGTTTGCAATCATTACAAAAAGCAGCAAG
>JAFSTJ010000480.1 GCA_017450525.1 Victivallales bacterium
AGTTCGATGATGCCATAACCTGACATAAGCTCCTCGAATGCGTCCAGTTTTTCTGAGGAGCCTGTAATTTCCACTATCAGGGATTCCTTCTGCACATTGACCACATTGCCCTTAAAGACGCCTGTAATCTGTATGACTTCGCTGCGCGTATTTTCAGTGGCCTTCACCTTGAGAAGCATTAGTTCCCTGGAGACATAGCCGCTGCCAGTAAGGTCAGTTACCTGGACGACCTCCACCAACTTGCTGAGTTGCTTTTGAATCTGCTCCAGAATGGCACTGTCACCATGAGTGACCACAGTCATTCTGGAGAAATTCTTGTTTTCAGTCGGGCTTACCACCAGGCTGTCGATGTTGTAGCCTCTTCCGCTGAAGAGACCAGCAACCCTAGCCAATACGCCGAAACGGTTCTCAACCAAAACTGAAAACGTGTGCTTGAGCATAGATTACAGACCTCTTTCCACAGTGATTTCGGGGTCAACGTATGTACGAAGCGCCTCTTCGATATAGCCCTTCAAGGTAGCCTGGGCGTGTGGGCAGCCTGCGCAATGTCCCTTCAAATTCAGCGTCACCTTCTTGCCTTCGATGGAGACGATTTCAAGGTCGCCGCCATCAGCCTGCAACTGTGTCCTAGCCTGTTCAAGAAGTTCCCTGATGTTTTCCTCAAGGGTATTGTCATTGGTCTTTTCGTCAGCCATTTTAATTTCTCCGTGTTGTTTTTTTGTTTACTTGTATGCTTCCATCTGGGCGCGTATGCGGGATAGTTTCTCGTTGGCCTCGGCAACCTTGGCCCTCTCCTTGTCCACCACGTCCTTAGGCGCCCTGGCGACAAAGTTCTCGTTGGACAGTTTCTTCTCTATCGTACCAACGTACTTGAGCAATTCCTCTTCCTGCTTCTGCAGTTTCTTCAATTCAGCGTCCAAGTCCACAATGCCCTTCAATGGCACATAGCATGTGGCTATGGTGGAGACTGCGCTGCCACAGGGGCCTTCCTGTGCATAACTGTCCACAATTTCCAATGTGCCAGCGGCAAGGAATGCCTGGAGCGCAGTCTTGTCCCTGCGGAGGAAGTCCGCCGCTTCAGCGTTTGCGGGAGCGATGACAATGTCCAACGGCTTGCCAGTCGGGATGTTGTAGGAAGCACGCAGCGCCCTGACCGAGCGGATCAGTTCGCACTTTGCCTCTGTCATTGCGGCATGTGCCTCTGTTGCGCCCATGGCGTTCAATGCGTTCTCGGCGATTGGCTGTGGCCACTGTGCGTTCATAATGGAATCCTCTTCCGCCACAAATCCCATCTGGTGCGCCAATTCGTCTGTGACAAATGGCATAATTGGATGCAGCAGCCTGAGGAATGTGCCCAGGCAGTAGTCGAAGACCGCCAGCACATTCGCTGTTTCCTCTGGCGTCATCTTGCCACTGAATGCGGGCTTGCAGGATTCCAAGTACCAGTCGCAGAATCTGTTCCAGATGAATTCGTAGATTGCGCGGCTGACCTCGTCAAACCTCATGCCTTCCAATGCCTTGGTGATGCCGATGACAGTCTGGTTCAATTCATAGAGAATCCATTGGTCGTCAGGCCGCAGCAATTGCGCCTTCACATTGTCCAGTGTAGGCCAGCCCTGCTTTGCTTTGCCCTGCCCCAGGCGGAAACGCACCACGTTCCAAATCTTGTTGGCAAAGTTCCTGCCGATTTCGCACTTCTCGTTGCTGTAGCGAATGTCCTGTCCAAGAGGAGTGATGTAAATCATGGTGAAACGCAGCGCGTCTGCGCCATAGATTTTCACAATGTCCAGCGGGTCAGGCGAATTGTTAAGACTCTTGGACAACTTGCGGCCCTTGTCATCCCTGATGATAGAGGTGAAATACACATCCTTGAATGGCACCTGTCCCATGAATTCAATTGAGGACATGATCATTCTCGCCACCCAGAAGAAAATGATGTCTGGCCCAGTGACCAGGCTGTTCGTCGGGAAGAACTTCTTCAGTTCAGGGGACTGCTTTGGCCAGTCAAACACTGAGAATGGCCAGAGCCAGCTGCTGAACCATGTGTCCAGCACATCCTCTTCCTGGCGGAATTGGGTGCAGCCGCACTTGGGGCATTTTTCAGGTGTCTCGCGGGCAACCACGATTTCACCACATTTTTCGCAGTAGTATGCGGGGATACGATGCCCCCACCACAACTGGCGGCTTATGCACCAGTCCTTGATGTTCTCCATCCAATGGCGGTATGTCTTCACCCAACGGTCTGGATGGAAGACAATGCGACCATCGTTGACAGCATCCAGGGCGGGCTTCGCCAAAGTCTCCATCTTGACGAACCACTGGTTGGACAGGCGTGGCTCCACGGGTACGTCTCCGCGTTCTGAATAGCCAACCTGGTGGGTATAGTCCTCCACCTTTTCCAGACAACCCAGTTCTTCCAACTTTGCGACCACCGCTTTGCGGCAGACGTACCTGTCCATGCCCTGGAATTCAGCGCCCGCCTTTTCGTTCATGGTGCCATCATCGTTCATGATGTCGATGACTTCCAGATTGTGGCGAAGGCCCAGGTCATAGTCGTTGGGGTCATGGGCTGGCGTGATTTTCACGCAACCTGTACCGAATTCCTTGTCCACATAGTCATCTGCCACAACGGGTATCTGCCTGCCCACGATTGGCAGCGTAATCATCTTGCCCACCTTGTCCTTGTAGCGGGGATCGTCTGGATTGACGGCAACGGCGGTATCACCCATCATTGTCTCAGGACGTGTGGTCGCCACCACCATATAACCAGAACCATCCGTGTATGGATAACGGAAATGCCACAGATGACCTCTTTCTTCCTTATATATAACTTCCTCGTCGGACAATGCGGTCCTGGACTTGGGGCACCAGTTGATAATGCGGTAGCCGCGGTAGATGAGTCCCTTTTCGTACAGGCGGATGAAGACTTCCTTCACTGCGTCAGACAAGCCAGGGTCCATGGTGAAGCGCTCACGCTGCCAGTCGCAGGCACAGCCTATGGTGCGCAACTGCTTGATGATGACGCCGCCGTACTTTGCCTTCCAATTCCAAGTATGCTCCAAGAACTTCTCGCGTCCCAAGTCATAGCGTGTGAGTCCCTGTTCTTTCTTCAGGGCGGCCTCCACCTTTGCCTGCGTGGCAATACCAGCATGGTCTGTGCCAGGCACCCAGCAGACTTCCTTGCCGCGGAGCCTCTCGAAGCGTATCAGTATGTCCTGCAATGTATTGTTAAGGACATGCCCCAATGTAAGAATGCCAGTCACATTCGGCGGTGGAATTACTATGCTGTACGGGACCTTGCTGGAGTTCACATCCGCATGGAAATACCCTCTTTCCTCCCAGGTCTTGTACCATTTGCCCTCTACTTCGGAGGGTTCGTATGCCTTGGACAGATTTTGTTCTTCGCTCATCTCTTGTTTTACC
>JAFSTJ010000481.1 GCA_017450525.1 Victivallales bacterium
AGATGACTGCCCTGGACGGGCGGATGGGCTTCTTAAAGTTAAGTACAAGCCAGTCAGGATATTTATTTGGCGTATTATCATGCCAGGCCTCCTGGTAGTAGTGTGGATCGGTCTCAGGCACGAACACGCCATCTGTCACATGCCACAGGCAAGAATCGTCACGCCTAAAGTATGCCTTGTTGCTGGAGGCCGATATGCTCATCTTCTGGTTTTCAAGTTCCTGGAAGGCCAGGTTTCCAGGTTTTCTGCGCTTGGCATTGGCCGCTGCAATTCGTGCCTCGATAGAGGCCAGGCTTTCCAATGCAGACGGAACTGCGGTTGTGTAGATATGCACCTGATAGTTGCTGAAAGTATCCTCGAATATACCGCTATCATTTGCCTGAATCACGCGTTCTTCCTCAATCACATTCAGCTTTTTGCCAGCAAATGCGGGCAACTTGAAGCTGGCCTTTTCAACGCCGCTGGTGGTGGACACGGCAAAGAGCCAGTATTCGCCATCGTGTTTCTTCAACATGGTGCGAACATTGGGATTGCTGTTGGCGAAAGCAGGCTCCTTTGCATCGTTCTCCAGAATGACAGGCGCCAATGCATTCAACTCCTTTACAAGAGCAGGAAAGCCAATGTTGATTTCAGGATAGATGTTCTCCTGACGCGTGTATAATTCCACACCCCTGCCGCCAAGGATAATGGAAATGAGGTATTGAGTGCGAATCTCATCGTAGGTGGGGACACGGCTGTTCCGCTGACCGAAGTCCGCATAGTTGAAGCCCTGCTGCGCGTATGCGATGAGCTGGGGCATCTTGCGTGTCTTGTTGAATGCCATTACCTGGTCCATGAATGTGATGACACGCTGGAAATTGCTCTTGGGCACTCCTGGCTGCGGGTTTGGATATGGGTGCAGCCCATTCATGTCGCCAGACTCCACAAAGTCCTTGGCACCAGCCACTGTGTCGTTGGACACAAAAGTGATGTGATATGGATCCTCGTCATGTATGATTTCAGCAGCATGGCACAAGCCCGACACATTTATGTTCTTGATTTCAGGCTCATCCAAGAGATAATACACGAACATGTCTGGCTTATCACGGAATTTTCGGATGACGTCTCGCATCATTTCCTCATGTTCAGGCAAAATCGATGGCAGCAAATAACTTTTGCGCGGCGGGAAGCTCGACCAGGTCAAGTCACCTGTGCATATCTTCACGTCTGGGGCACCATCACCTTTTGACATTTTCACGTTGATGCCATCCACATGCCTTGTGCACCAGCTGATGATGGGGAAGAAGCGCTTGCCATCCACCCTGATGAAGTTGTCATCGTCAATCCAGACCTCGCCTTTCAGATATGGCAGCTTGCGCAATGGATGCGTCACATCGTCATCCTTGTTTGAACGTGCGAACACCAGCAGTTTCCCTTCTGGCAAGGCCGACACGGGAAAGCGCACTTCACCGCCCTTCTCCATCTTCTTCTCAACCAGAACCTTGCCATTCAAGTCACGTATGCCAGTCACAAACGAGGTGGAGCCATTGCTTTTGACATTGTAAACCACTTCCTTCAGGTTCTGCGTGGCAAATATGCAGTTGCGGTAGCGCGGAGCCAGCAAGTCAATCTCAAAAGGCGCATAATCGCACCTCACAGGATAGACGCGACGCTTAAGGACGCGACGGCTTTGGCAATCCAGCACGGACACCACGCATTTGTAGCTTCCCGCCTTGGGAATGGACAGCTTCTTGAACTGAATCTGGGCATTCTCACCTGGCTTGAATTCGTGTGCCGCATCCCGCACCAAAACATCCTCTTCCCCAAACAAAGCCACATCAATCCTGGCCTTCCTGGAAACCTTGCACAAATTGGTGATAGGAACAGTCAAGTCACCCTCCAGATTCTGGCTGCTGCCATGGCACTGCACCTTCGCGGGGGAAGTCTCCCAGGCAAACTGCGACCAGTCCCCCTCAATGCCCTCCACAGGCAGGAATGCACCAGCCACGTGGTAAAGGCCATTCTCCGCAGCTGCAGCCTCTTGATTCGGATTGCGCCTGTTCACGGCGAAATTGAAGCCCCATGTGCGTTTTCCTTCGTGCTCAATTTCCAGAGTATAATATGGGATGAACATCTCGCAATACCAGGCATTCGCCTGAACAGTGCAGGCGACTTTGACTTCACCGTTCCACTTTGCGTCTGCCACATGACCGCCCTGGTCGCAATACCTGTCAAGAACCAGGGCGCCCGCATTCACCATGAAATGAAAATACCTGTCACCAGTCTTGTTCGGGTCAATCATCACTTCCACGCAGTCGTCACGATATATCTGGTGAGTGTCAGCATCCTTCGCATCGTTTTTAATGCGGCCGCCCTGGGGAATGCTAACCTCAAAGCCCACATACAGGCCATTGACGTCATAAAGCAGCATTGCCTTTGTCGGAAATGCAGGCTTGTCACTCTTGTCAATGAAAAAACGCTCTATCTTCAAGGCACTCTGCCAATCCGCCTCATCCAACTTGCCGTCAATGTTGAGCTTGCCCTTAGCAGCAACGGCCTTCAGGTTGCCAGCACAGGCAATAACACTTAGTGATAGCAAAAATAATATAAAAACTCGTTTCATTTTAATTCCTTTTCAAGTTTGCTTCACAGATTCTCCTGCTGGAAGAAATCTTCCAATGCGTCTTTCCAGTCTGGCATTTGGGGAAGATTGCAAAGGCGCAGCATGCGTTTCTCCAGGCGTGAATTGAGGGGGCGAGGCGCAGGGCGCGGGAACTCCGCAGTCGTGCATGGCTGCAATGCCTGCTTCTTACCCGCCAAACGGAAAATCTCCGTCGCGAAGTCATACCATGTGGCCTCCCCCTCGCAGGTTGTATGGAAGGTTCCCACCAGTTCAGGATGGGAAACCAGGCATTTCAACATTCTTGCCACGGCGTATGCAGATGTTGGGTTTCCATGCTGATCCGCCACCACCTTGAGAACGGGGCGTGTCCCGTCCGCCAGTCCCAGCATTGCGTGCACGAAACTGGGACCGCCTGTACCATACAGCCAAGAGATTCTGCAAATGAGATGATTTGGGCAATGCCGCCTTATCATTTCCTCGCCTGCGTATTTGCTGGCGCCATACACGGTATGTGCGCCGCCAGCCACATCGAATTCGTGGTAGGGGCGGTCCAATTCTCCGCCGAAAACATAGTCAGTGGAAATTGCAATGAGCCTCACATTGTTGCGATGACAGGCTGACGCCACATTCATGGAGCCCACGGCATTTAGCTTGTAGGCCAAATCAGGTTCGCTCTCGCATTTATCCACAGCCGTCATTGCAGCACAGTGAATCACAACATCGGGCTTCACCTGCGCAAGCGCCGCATTGAACGCCGCCGCATCGGTTATGTCCCATTCAGGCAAGTCCGCAATTACAAGTTCACAATCGGTAAAGACACGCTGCAATGTACGCCCCAGCATGCCCTTTCCGCCTGTAATGACTATTTTCATTCTAAAACTCCTCTAGTGAACTGTGGAC
>JAFSTJ010000482.1 GCA_017450525.1 Victivallales bacterium
ATCTGTGGATAAATAAAAAACAATGACAACATCCAAAATAATCTTTGCATCCGACTTCGCTCCCATACGCAACTTTGCGGATATGATGAGGGACGAGCCAGAGCGCATCTACGGCGATTTGCTGGAGCCTTTGCGCAAGGCGGATTATAGCATTGTGAATCTGGAAGCGCCTCTTTACACAGGGGACAGGCACATCACCAAGAGCGGTGCCGCCTTCTCTGGGTATCCAGAGCATATCGGTTCCTTGCTGGCAGGCGGCTTCAAGACCGCCATCTGCGCCAACAATCACACATTTGATTCAGATGTGGAGGGCTTCTTCAAGACCAGGCAACTTCTGGAGAAGAACGGCATTGCCTGCGTAGGCGCAGGCGCTAATTTGGCGCAGGCGCGTCTGCCACAGGAAATCACCGTGAATGGCGTGAAGATACTGCTGCTGGCAATATCGGAGGGCGAGGATATGCGTGGTGCGACGGAAAACACGCCTGGCGTGCGCCCCTGGGAGCCAGAGGTACTGGCGGAACAGATACGGCAGGCAAAGGGCAAGTACCATGCAATCATAGTGTCTGCCCATTGCGGCCTGGAGAACCAGCCATTCCCATCGTTCTACGTGTACGAGGCATTCCGTCTGTGGGCGGAGGCAGGAGCGGACATCATTGTGGGCCATCATCCACATGTGCCACAGGGCATGGTGCAATTCGGCAAATGCCCTGCCTATTTCAGCCTGGGCAATTTCGCATTCTACCAGCCAGCGCAACTTTTCTACAGGAAATTGGGCTATATGCTGGAAATGCAGATTGATGAAACGGGCATTGTATCACATAGGCCAATTCCCTACAAGATACGCGAGGACGGCCTGCATCTGCTGGATGCCAGGGAAACGGCGGATTTCAATGCGCTGATGGGCAAGTTGTCCGCCCCCTTGCAGAGCGAGACAGGCGCGCGCCAGGCATGGAACGCGGTGCTTGCCTACAATGGTGTGCAGGGTTTCTGCGATGAACTGGAAAAGATACGCCAGACTATGCTGGACAATGCGCCGAAGGGGGCTGCCATGCTGCGCAACAGGGTATGCTGCATGCAGCACAGGATGCAATGGATTGATGGAATGAACAGGATTGCCGACGGCACAATAGACGATGCCCCTGCAGAACTTGTTGAACTGGTCAGGGACTTTTTGAAACGGGAAGTTGAAAAATGAAAAAGGTAATTGTATGTGATTCAGGTCTTGGCGGCCTGAATGTGGCTGCCAGGTTTTTCAATGAAAAAGCGCAGGACGCCGAGCCTTGTGACATTGTGTATTTCAACGCATATCCCTCGCAGGAAGGAGGTTTCAATAAACTGCCCAGTAAGTTGAGCCAGGAAATGCTGCTGCGCAATGTGTTTGAGGGCATGGCCAAGTTCAAGCCGGACCACTGTCTCATCGCCTGCAATACATTGTCCATCATATACGACCGTATGCGTGCATGGTACACGCCCCCGTTCCCTGTGTCTGGCATAATCGAGGCAGCGGTGAATGGATTGGCTGCGGCGGTCCAGGAGATGCCTGATGCCTCGGTGCTGATTGTCGGCACTAATTCCACCATTGAATCTGGCGTATATTCATATCGTTTTTCAAAGCATGTTTCATCCAGGCGCATACGCTCCCTGGCGTGTCCTGGTCTTGCGACGCGCCTTGAGAGCGATCCAGCCGCGCCTGAGATAAAGGCCAGCATTGCGGATTATGCAAAGGAAGCGTCCTTGCTATGGAAGACGCCACCCAAAAAACTGCTCCTGGCATTGTGCTGCACCCACTTTGAATATGCCCTGCCCTTCTGGCAGGAGGAATTCGGCAAGGTATTCGGCGATGGGCTTCGCATTGTGAATCCGAATGCCTTGTTGGGAAAGGATATCTGCGGCAAGTCCTTCAGTTATCATTCCAAAATCGCATTCTTCCCTGGCGCACAGGAAAGCATAGGTGCATATTTCAAGGACAGGGCACCTGCAATATCGGCGGCATTGAAGAAGGCAAAACCAGACAACGAACTTTTCAAACTTTAAGGATGTGAATATGAGCAAGGCAACAATTGTACTTATAACTGGCGCTGGCGGCGATGCCCAGGGCTGGGGCAATATGCAGGTGACGGAGGCCGTCAAGGACGCAATCATCGCAAATGGCCATAATTGCCGCATAGTATTGGCTGAAAACCGCAAGGAACTGGAACAGAAACTGGCAGAGGGCGACTGTACCTTGGCATGGAGTTCGCTGTATTTCTTCTCGGACAGGGAGGACATTATCGGCATTCCTCCAGATGCGGTTTGGGTGGCTGACGTGCTGGGTGAACTTGGCATTTCCTACATTGGTCCATCCGCACAGACTATGAAAAACCTCATCAGCAAGTATGACACCCATGAGATACTTGCCGCCCATTCTGTCCGTGTGCCGCGTCATATATTGTGTCCACCTGCAAGTGCCAGCCAGATTGATTTCTTCCCTGCCTTCGTGAAGCCCAATGGCGAATCCCGTTCCATTGGCATCAATGAGAACAGCGTGGCCGAAACGCCTGAGGCACTTGAAAAGCAGGTGAACTTCATCCAGAAGGAATTACAGCAGGGCGCATTGGTGGAGGAATACCTGCCAGGCCGAGAATACACGGTGCTGGTGCTGGGAAATGGCAAAAACAGGGAAATCCTGCCAGGGCGTGTAACTGTGGCAAAGGAACTGTACGGCAAATATCCTGTTTTGCGCAGCGATCTGCGGGGCGTGGGGCTTACGCATGTCTCGATTCCAGAGGAGCACCAGGAGGAGGCAATTGAACTGGCCGCCCAGGCTTGCGATGCGCTCAAATGCGACGACCATGTGAGGATAGACATGAGGGAGGGACAGGACGGACGCCTCCGCATCATGGAGGTCAACGGCATTCCAGGCCTCAAGCCCGTGAAAAGCTGGAGTCCCCAGATTTACACCCTCTACCATCCCAGCGGCAACCCATACCAAGCGCTTATCGGCAAAATCGTAGAGGCAAAACTGTAGTTTTGTTTATGTGGGCGCCGAGGCGGCGCCCACAATAAAAACTATGACCAAACACAACAAAATACTGCTTGTCTTGGCGCTGGTGCTTGTATGCGTGACGGCGTTCATGTACTACCATCCAGGCATCTTTCCCATGAGCGGATTTTCCGGGCCAGAGGGATATGTGGTGTCGCCTGCGAATGCCAGGCTTACTGGCGATTCATGGCGTTACATACAGGGCGGTCATGCCTTGCTGCATGGCGAACCGCTGGAGGACATACACCGCTCATATCTGGGCTATTGCCTGCTGTATGGCATTGCAGGGCGTGGCATCGTATTTCTGCACCTTGCATTTGCCATAGCCGCGCTGGCTGCCTTATACAACATCGGCCTGCGAATTGGGGGACAGATTTGCGCCTTGCTGGCGGCTGCGCTTTTTGCCTTGAATCCAGAGTTTGCTGCTTGGCATTGCGCAATCATGACGGAATCCATCTACACATCATGCGTGTGCATAAATGCGTTCCTGGCGCTATGGGCAATGGAAAAAGGGCATGCCTGGCGTATGCCTATGGTCTTTGCATGGATTTTGCTGACGGCGTTTATTCGCCCAACAGGATGGATACAAGTTCCTGCAATACTGCTGCTATGGTGCTTTGCGCTTGTGCCACGCCTGCAATGGAAGGTACTTTGCGCACTGGCGATAGTTATTGGATACGTGCTTTATTCAATAATGTTTGCAGAAGGTGGAATACAGCAGCAAAGCCCCACGATAAAACTGTATTCAGGCGAGGTAGTCTGGTGCGAGGATCTTTGGCGCGTGAAAATGCCCGAGGCTGACTTCAGCAAAAATGGCCTGCTGGACGGGTTGCTGTATGGGCTGCGCCATCCCATTGCCAGCGGCTGGCTGGTAATAAAGCGGCTTGGCGTGATGTTCCTGCGTATACGTCCTAGTTATTCCATTGCGCACAACCTATTTTTGCTGGCGTATCATCTGCCCATTGCGCTGCTGGGCTTAGCAGGCATTGTCTTGAAACGGCGCTTGCCACAGGCCTGGGCAATTGCAACCATGCTGGCTGCACACGCCTTCGTGGTGGCATTGACATTCAATGACAACGATGGCAGATTCACATTGTATTTCACGCCGCTTCTGGCCATAGCAGCCTGCGCCACCTTGGTGCATTGCTACGAAAGATTCATTTGTCGTCCAAGGCCTCAATCAGAAAACTGACAGGGCGGAAACCATCATTGCAGGATATCATTGCGGATCTTGGGTTCTTCATCCAATTGCCGTAGATGGAATGTCCGCCATGTGCGAGTGTCATTACAAATGGGGATATGCTTTCCCATGCGCTGTCGCAGAAGCCCTCGGGCCGTTTGTAGCCGTCAACAATGAAAACCTGCCCTTCCTCCACGGTGCAATGATTTTCCATGGGAAGTTCGTATTTTTCGCTAAGGTCGGGATAGTTGGCCTTGCGTATTACTGTTATGCGTATTTTGGTCATGTTGGTTAGGTGGGAGTTTATGTGGGCGCCGAGGCGGCGCCCACTCAGGTTGTTTGTCCGCGAAGTTCCCTGCCGCCGCTGTATTCTGCTATCGTGACTGGCACGATTGTATTGCGTGGCGCCTGTGCGCCTTGCAGGGATACGTGCAGGTAGTTGTCAGACCAGCCACCGCCATCGTCTTCAATTAGCACTTCCAGGGTTTTGCCTATTTGCGATTTTGCAAAAAGTTCCGCTTTGCGGGCGCCAAGTTGCGCCAGTTGAGCGGCGCGTTTGTCAGCAAGATTCTTGGATGGCCTGTCTTTGTAGGTGGCGGCGAGTGTGCCTGGCCGTGGTGAATATGGGAATACATGCAGCAATCCAAAGGGTAGTTTTTCCACGAAATCCAGGCATTTCTGGAAGTTCTCCTCATTTTCGCCAGGGAAGCCAGTAATTATGTCGGCACCTAGGCAGAGACCAGGCAGTTTTTCGGCGGCATCCATTGCAATTTGCGCATATTGTTCAGCTGTGTAGTGCCTGCGCATGCGCTTGAGAATGCTGTCTTCACCATATTGCAGGGGTAGATGCAGAAAACGGCATATTCTTTGCTCTTTGCGCATTAAATCAACCACACGTGGTATTACATCACCTGGTTCGGACGAGCCAAGGCGAATGCGGAAGCCATCCCCCAATTCCAGCAGCCTAGCCAGCAGCCCCGCCAGATCAATGCCGCCGTCATTGTAGGTGGTCAGGTTCACACCGCATAGCACTAGTTCCTTGTAGCCAGCCTGTATCAGTTCCCTTGCTTCGCGTAGTACGTCATCCAGTGCCCTGGAACGCGCCCTACCCCTGGCATACGGCACAATGCAGTAGGAGCAGAAGAAGTTGCAGCCATCCTGCACCTTTAGATTTGCGCGTGTTCTTTCCGCAAAGCGCGCCGCTCCTTCCAGCCTGAAGCCATTGCCTTCATCGCCAGGCGTTATGGCGGCTGGCAATTGCAGACCCAGCAACTGGCTCAATGGCTGTGTCATTGGATGAGGGACAATCAAATCCGCCTTGCCCTCCCAATCGTCCACCTTGGCATCGCAGCCCATTACAACTATGATTGCGTTTGGGCAGCGACGTCTGGCAAGGCTGACTGCCTGGCGTGTCTTCTGGGAGGCTGCCCCTGTCACGGCACAACTGTTTATTACAAGGACCTCTGCCTCGCTAGGCCAGGGTACAATCTCCCAGCCATGGCGCGACAAATCGTCTGCCGCCAAGGCTGTCTCCGCCTGATTCAGGCGGCACCCTAATGTATGGAAAGATGCTCTCATTGTTGTAAATGTGGGCGCCAAAGTGGCGCCCACTCAGGTTGGGCAACTAGTTCGTTTCCCCCTTTTGGGTAAAGCACAGGTTGGGCAGCTAGTTCGTTTCCGCCTGTTGGGTAAAGCACAAGTAGGCCAACTCGTGCTGGATGTCCATGGCTCTGCTTTGCTGCTTGTTCAACTTGAGTGGGCGCCACTTTGGCGCCCACATTAGCCGCGTCTGCAAGTGAGGTTGCCTGGTGTGCCTTGTATGTTCCAGCCCCGCTTTTGTGCGAGGGCGGTGAAGCGTTGTATTGCGGGATGCCTGCCTTGGTGGAAGTGGTTTGCCGCGAAAAGCAGTTGTGCGCCAGAGGCTTCGCAGCAATCCAGAAAGCGGGCATATTGTGCATTGCTGCAAAGGAAACGCCCGCCAATCAAGCCGTTTGCCACAATTATGTCTGCTTTTTGGCAGAAGTGCTCTGCATCGCCTTGTATGAAAGTGGCGTTTGCTTCTGGAAATTGCGCTTGGCGTTTTGCATCATGGGGGATGTGGCGGTTTTGCGCCATCCACACCTCAAGCCATTCGCTGGTGAGCCCAGTGACCTCTGGTGAAAAGTCCTCCAGTTCGCGTGCAATTTCCAGCGTATTGATGCCAATGCCGCAGCCAATGTCAAGAATACGACATTCACTCCAGGCCAGTTTTTTGAGTTGGGACAACTGCCTTTCATATCGCCCGCATGATGTACCAAATGAGCGTGGTTCGGCGAGAGCGCACAGCAGAGGCAGAAGTTCGTCTTCATTCACCAGTACCTTGCGGCCTAGCCATCTTGGCAAATCGGCCCATAAATCAGGCAGAGAGGCATGGCTTTTTACGCGCAAGGGAAATGGTAGCCAATCACAATCGGGGAGGAAGGCTCGCGCTATATTACGCAATGAAGAAAGAAACTCGTCCAAAGGTAGCCACGCCTCATAAAGCCCTCGCAATTCAGGCGAGACCACCAGCCCTTCCGCCCACCAGGGCGATGGAGCATATTTGCACCACAGTTCCAAGCGGCGTGACCATGCCTCATTGTGCCGTGCGAGACGCCGCCTGGCCTCGTCATTGATTTGCAATGCCAGATTGTGGCAATCCATCAGTTTTTGCCCAGGCTGGTGCCAGTTACTGTGTCCGTAATCTGGAATTCCTCCACATGGAACATGGGATCCGCCTGTATTGAAATGCTGGTCTTGTTCTCTTTTTCTATGGCGGAAATCAGTTTCCTGTCTTCGTTTTTCAGGCGCTCTATGTTCCTGGGATGCACGTAGACCGTCAGGTTCGCATAATGCTTTCTTGCGAGGATTTCATTAAGTTTGCGTTGAATGTCCACACTCATGCTGGTGGCGGATTTCACCAGGCCGCGCCCTTTGCAGTACGGGCAATTGTCGAACATGGTGCTTTCCAGACTCTCGTTTTCCCTCTGGCGTGTCATTTCCAGCAGTCCTAGTGATGAAATCTGGCAGACGCGGGTGCGTGCCCTGTCTTCGGCAAGGCGTTCCTTAAGTGCGCGGTAAACTGTCATCTGGTCTGATTTTGAGCGCATGTCAATCAAGTCCAGAACCACCAATCCACCCACATTTCTAAGACGCAGTTGCCTGGCTATTTCGTTTACAGCCTCCAGATTGGTTGCCAATATGGTTTCTGGCTGGTCTTTGCCAGTTCGGTTTTTGCCAGTATTCACGTCGATTGCAATCAATGCCTCGGTTTCATCGATGCAGATGTAGCCTCCACCTGGAAGGTTTACTTTGCGGTTGAACAGCGACATTAGTTGCTGGGAGAGGCCGTATTTGTTGAATATAGGCGTCGGATTCGTGTACATCTTGATGCGAACGGATGATAGACCATAGCGCTTCATCATGTCATTGGCGCGCTTGTAAACCTCTTCCGAATCCGTTACAATTTCATCCACATCTTCTGTAAGACAATCGCGCAGGGCGCGGTCTGCCAATGCAGGCTCCCTATACACGCAGACTGGCGCCTTCTTCTCCTGGAGGCCCTTCCCTGCGTTCCAACTGTCCAGCAGGAAATCCAAATCTCGCTGTACGTGTTCGATTTTGCATCCAGCGGCCACGGTTCTGCATATAAGTCCCATTCCCTTTGGTATTTCCAAGGACTTCAGCATTTTGCGGAGGCGTTCCCGTTCTGCCTTTTCCTCAACGTGCTTTGAGACGCCCAGATGCGGTGAATTTGGCAGGAATACAAGATAGCGTCCTGCGATGCTCAAGTTGGTGGTTACCCTAGCGCCCTTAGTGCCGATAGGTCCCTTTGTGACTTGCACCAGTATTTCCTGGCCTGGCTTGAACAGGTTGGGTATATCCTCTGCCGTAATTGCA
>JAFSTJ010000483.1 GCA_017450525.1 Victivallales bacterium
CCTTCGGGAGGAGCAATTCGTCCGCCATTACCATGTTTTTTTCGTGGGTTGTGCCGAAGCAACCGCACACAAGTTCGATTTTGCCGTCCAGTCTGGCTGCCATGCGGTGCACGCCGCCGATAAAAGCACCTGGACCGCCGCCGACCATACCCATTCTGATTCTACGCTTCATCTAGATTTTCTCCATTGTTCATTGTTATTGTCTAACGTGGAAACGAAAACACATTGCGCTTAAACTAGTGCAATACAATAAAAAAACAAACGCTTTTGCAAAATTATTGTTTTTGAGGTTGTTTTTTGGCGAATTACAATATATTTGCGCTTGATTATTTTATATTCAAACAATGAGCGACATAGATACAATAATAGCGGAAATAAAGAAGGACCTGCCCGAGTTTCTGCGCAAGCACAGGAATGGGGACATAATCCCCTCGCAATTGCGGGAACTTGCCTCTGGGGAGCAGTGCGAGGAGGTGCAGTTGTTCCTGGCGGAATATGCCAGCACTCCTTCCAATGTTCTGGAGAGCGTGTATGTGCAGGAGCCTGGCGAGGCGGTGCTGTGCGCATTGGCGAAGCATCCCCACTTCAACGCAAAGTACCTTAGGCAGCTGGCTGTGCACGAGAATGAGAATGTGCGCAAGGCGGTGGCGGGCTCCCGTTGCATAACGCCCCAGACTGCGCTGGCTCTTTGCGGGGACAGTTCTGCCCAGGTCAGGGCGGCATTGGCCCGCAATTCCATGGTGCCGGCCCGTGTGCAGGTGCAACTCAGCGAGGATGCAGTGCCCTTTGTTCGCGCGGCCTTGCTTGCCCACAGCCAACTTGATTCAGAAGTATGCGCGGCTTTGGCGGAGGATACGGACCCAACTGTGCAGGCCGCTGCTTTGCTTGCCCCCAAGACGCCTGAGGAGACTCTGCTCTTCTGGGCGGATTCAGACGAGCATTTTCCACAGACATTGCTTCTTAAACGCAAAAAACTGCCAGACAAGGTATTGGAATCGCTCTGCTTCAGTTCCCATTTCGATGTGAAACTGGAGGCAGTATCCCGCAAGGAACTGACTGCGGACGAGAAACTGGGATTTGCCGCCGATGAAAACGAGCAGATCAGGCTTTGCGTTGCAAAGACACCAAATCTGCCTGACTATGTGCAGGAGAAACTTGCAATTGACGAGAGCAAGGCGGTGCGCCTGGCATTGGCAGCCTGCCCAAGTTTGTGTGCCAGTGCGGCTGAAAAATTGCTGGAGAAGGCGGACGAGGAACTGGTGATGGCTCTTGCTTCCAATCCAGCCGCCCCCGATGAGATAGTGGATGAACTAGCCAGTAAAGGCGGCAGCAGGGTAATGCAATGCCTGGTGGACAGGGATTGCCCGCAATCTGTGCTGGACCAGATATACAAGCAAGGCGACGAGGCGACGTTGTATCATCTGGCATACAATGGTTTCACGCCAAAGGGCATGAGTGCCGAACTTGCTTCAAGACTGTCCGAAAATCGCCTGCCCACATTGAGGGCACTAGCCGCCTCTGCGGAAAGCTGCCCACTGTATGTTCTGGCGCGCCTGGCGAGGGATGTTTCATGGGTGGTGCGTGTGGCAGTGGCACGTAGCGCCGCCGCCACGGATGCGATACGGGAGGTGCTGGCAGCCGACGGCGATACGCGGGTACGCAATGCCGTCAAGCGAGGTGCAGGCTGATGTGGGACGCCCACATAAGCCGCGCCCATAAAAAGATATTCTTGTAATACCAAATATAGTTGAACCAACAGGAGAGAGAGTAAATGGCAAAGACACCGATTTCAACGGCTCCTTTGAGCTTTGTGGAAATTGTGATGCGTGCTGATGCGGAGACCTTGCGTGCCGCATTGGAGGCCCGCATCAAAGTTGAGGATCTCCTTGCGCAGCGCGAGGAGGCATACCGCAAGATTGCGGAATTGGAACAGCAGGTGGACACCATAATGGGCGAACCAGGTGTGTTTGTGTTCCCAGAGCCACCGCTGCCAGTTTCTGGCTATGGCGCCAAGAGTGCGCCAGTGAAGCGTCCCGCTCCTCAGCCCAAGTCAAACGCGCCGCAGAGTGACGAGGCAAAGCCAGAAGGCGAACAGGACAGTGAGAAGGATGGCGAGAACTAGTTTTTGAGGCGAATGCAGGATGCTGTATCACAGAACCTGACTGAACTTCTTAGGCAAAGGGAAGAATGCTTCGTCAAGATCTGGGAGTGCGAGCAGGAATTGAAGGCGATATTGCCTGATTATCCATTGCCGCCGCCCCCTGACTTGCCGTCTCGCCAGAAGCGTAAGAAGCCAGTTGCAGTGAAGAACGTACCCGACAGGGATGCGTCCTCCGCTTGCGCCAACATGCCGCTCAAGATACGTGAACTTGAAGCGGGCGTGGAAAATGCGTACCGATTGGTCTATGTGTACCAGGATAAGGAGCAAAGCAGCTTCCAGACCGAGGCCACACTGGCGAATGCGCTTGCGAACATATACACTGAGGACTTCAGGCTGCTTGCGATAGAGACCGTTGCATTCAATGATTTGGACGATTGGCGAAAGGTGCAGACAATCTGGTCGGCTCAACAAGAATAATCAATTAAAAATCTGGAATATAGACAATGAATAGTTACTTCAATATGAACAGCAGAAAACAATCCTCAATTATCTCCTGGCTGAGGCTTGTGAGGCTGCCCAATTTATTCACTGCCATTGGAGATTCGCTTGCTGGACTTTGCATCGCCTCCTGCGTGACTGGCATTGGCTTTGGCCTTTGGAAGTTGGCATTGCTGCCTCTGTGCGGCGTCCTGCTGTATGCCGCGGGAATAATCATGAACGACTGGCATGATATTCCAGACGACCGCAGGCACAATCCAGACAGGCCTCTGGCCGCAGGGCTTATCGCCCCATCGTTTGCATTGCTGGTGGCCATTGTGATGGCATTGGCCGCATTGGCATTGGCCGCATTTCTTGGACGGCTGACCTTCCTGGTGGCAATCGTGCTGGTATTGGCGATTCTGGCATACAACAACATTTTGAAACGCTATCCCAAGCAAGGTGCAATCTGCATGGGGGTATGCCGCATGTTGAATCTCATGTTGGGTGTTGCGGCAGTCAAGGTCACTGCTGACATTGCAATACCTGCAGTCACTCTGCTATCGTATATTGCATACGTCACATATCTGGCGGACAGCGAGAACCGCAAGGTGCAGATCCCAGACAAGAATGTGTTTTATCCAGCCATAATATTTGGTGTTGGCTGGCTGGTGAGTGCGATTACTGTTTTGCGTGTGCATTTTTGCGGCAGTTTCTTTGTCAGCCTGATTTGTGCGATATTGGGTGCGGGGCTGGCAGCATTTGCTGGAATGCGTGTTTACAACAAGAGCATACGCTCCAATGAGGCGCATGCCTTCATCGGTAGTCTGATAAGCGCGTTGATCCCCATGCAGGCCTCTGCCATAGCAATGGCGTTTCCTGCCCATGGCATTTTGGTGATAGTGGTTGCTGTTTTGCTGTGGGCGATAACAGTTGCATTGGGCAAAGTGTTCAGGCAAAGCTAGGCGTTATTGAATGTTAGAGACACTTCAAATAAGGAATCTTGCCCTGGTACAGAGCCTGGAGATAGACTTCGGTGCTGGACTGAATACCATCACGGGCGAAACTGGCGCTGGAAAATCCCTGGTCATAGGCGCGATACAGCTGCTGGCAGGCGCCAGGGCAAATCCCTCCTCCATACGCAAGGGCGAGAAATCCTGCGAGGTGGCAGGCATTTTCAATTTGGAGCATGTCCTTCCTGAAATCAAGGAGGGCATTGCCGAAAAGTTGCAGGAGGCTGATTTGCCGCCTTGTGATGAGGACAGGCTGCTCATAAGGCGAATTGTCACGGAGAATGGCAGCAAGGCATACGTGAATGGCTCCATGGTGACGGCGGGCTTCCTCAAAGAGCTTTGCGGCAACCTGATTGACCTGCATGGTCCGCATGACAACCAGACATTGCTGCTTAACTCCAGGCAATTGCATTTGCTGGACATATATGCGGGCCTTTCTACCGAGGAGGCGGAACTCAAGTCCATGTACCACCATCTCTCGCAGCTACGGCGGCAGAAGGAGGATATGCAAAGCCAAGGCCTTGCACCTGAGGAGCAAAGCCTTTTGGAATACCAACTTCAAGAAATCGAGAAGGCGGATTTGGAGGGGCTTGATGAGGACGAGTTGCTGTCAAGATACAAGGTGGCCAGCAATTCCAGGCGTCTTGTTGAAATGGCGGCTGGTGCGGCGGAGGCACTCAGCGAA
>JAFSTJ010000484.1 GCA_017450525.1 Victivallales bacterium
CAGTCCACAGTCCACAGTCCACTCTTTAATTGCACAGTTACATAGAAATTTTGAAATAACATGAAGCAACGCATAGTAAATACATTGGCATTTCTGGCAATATGGGCAGTACTCCTGCTGGCCTGCGAGCATATTAGCGATGGGCTTTTGGTGCATGATGCAGTGGCATCCTCGTTGAGGGGCGGCACTGGCTGGGGGCGTGCGATGCTGGCTGGTAGTTGGCAATTTCCGCCGTTGCCAAGCCTTGCCATGCTCATTATGCAATATCTTGCGCAACTGGTGCATATTGGGGCAGACAGGCTCTATGCCACGTTTTTCCAGACCTGGGTTGTCTGGCAGTTGATAATGCTGTGTGGATGGAGGCGTTGCTGGTGCGTGCTGCTACCGCTGTTTTTGCCTGCAGTGTTCAAGAACTTGTGCGTGCTGGAGGCTGGCTGGTTGGCGGCGGCCTTGTTCGTTGCTGGGCTTTGCGCCTTTGTACGCTGGCAGGAGGGTCATTCCCTGCGGGAGATCATGCTGGGTGGCGTATTTTTTGGGCTGATGGCGCTTTGCGGCATATTGCCCGCCATGCTGGGATTGGCTGGCGTGCTCTGGTTCTGGTATTGCGCCAGGCCTGGCGCGGGATTGCGCACCTTGCTCTGGTCTGTCTGGGCATATTGCCTGCTACTGATTCTGCTGTGGAACTGGCTTGTCATGGGAAAGCCATTCTTTGCTTTCCATGGTGCAGTAGCCTACATTTCAAAATTGGGCATTTCTTCGGTATTTTCCAAGTACAATTCCATATCAGCAAGCAATATTTATGCAATGTTCTTCCCGCTTGCGCCGATGTGCATTTATGCAAGCAAGTCCAGCATGAAGAAAGTCACATGCTACATGGTGTTCTGCCTGCTGGCCTTGCTGCTGTATTTCCCTTGCTGCATGGCATGCTCAATTCCGATAACTGCGGGATGTTCCTTCTTCTGCGTATTGATTTTGTCAATGTGCGCAATGGCAGGATGCGCCTCCTTTGGTAAGCCTGTTTCACGCAATGCGGCCATTGCCGCGCTCTGCCTCAGCCTGGCGTATTCCTTTGTGCCTAGGACAATGCCATACTACAAGTCAATTGATTATGCTACGGCTCCCGAACGGCAGGAAATCACCGATTTCATTGACAGGCTGTGGCCAGATTCCAGAACCTTGCTGTATGGCATGGAACTGCCTGCACTGTATCTTGATACGCAGGAAAAACGCTTCCTGGCGCGTATTGAATATAGCCAGGAGGAACTGCTTGAATACGGAGAGCAGGAGCAGATGCACCTGCTTCTGCCTCCGCCGTATAGCGGATTATTCCCAAAGGACAGCCGCCTGATGGAAATGTACGATAAGGGAGCGCCCTGGCTTTTCCTTGAGAAAAAGTGGGACAATGGCTGGAAATTGTGGCGGGTGATCCGTTTGCAATAATTAAACTTGTAAAAATCCGCCCATGTCTGGAACAAATGGGATTCTTTGTTGTCATAGCTAACAAATGGACGATAGAACGCTGGTAGAGAAATGCAAGGCAGGAGATGAGCAGGCGTTTGCCGAGTTGGTGAAGCGATATTCCACCAAGGCTTATCAGGTTGCCTACAGTGTCCTTGGCAATTGCCAGGATGCCGAGGAAGTTGCGCAGGATGCCTTTGTGCGCATACACAAGGCGCTGCCTGATTTTCGCGGCGATTGCGAGTTCGGTACATGGCTGTATCGAATTGCCTTGAATCTTGCCAGGAACAAGTACCGCTGGAACAAGGTGCGTGGTTCCAATGTGAACTTCAGCATTGATGCGCCTGTGGAGGGCGATGATGGCGAGGACAACAGAAAGTATGACTTGCCTGATGAAACGCCTGGACCTGACAAGGATGCTGAACTGGATGAACTGCGGGGCAGGGTGTCCGCCGAATTGGCGAAATTGCCTGAGGCGTACAGGGAGATTCTCGTGATGCGCGTTGTCCAGGAAATGAGTTATGAGGAAATAGCGGATGCATTGGGTTGCCAGATGGGCACTGTGAAGTCCCGCCTGGCAAGGGCTCGCGATGAATTGAAGAAACGCTTGGGTGATTTGCAATGAACAAGGAAGACGATTACAAGGAAGACGCAGATATGATGCATGTTGAGCGGGCTTTGTCAGAGTTGTTTGTGCCGCCCAAGGGATTGGAAGAGCGTATCATGGGCGCAGTGAATTCGCGTGCGCCTGCCTGGGGGAAAAAGCGTGTTTCCATTTGGCGCAATCCATGGCTGCGCTATGTGGCATCCGCAGCGGCCATTGTGGTTGTGGTTGGCCTGGTCATGCTTGGAACAGAGAGTGCAACTTCTTCAAGTGGCAGTGTTGCGTCCGCGCGGCCTGTCCAGAAGGATTTGCGTTTGGACAGCCGTATTCCGCAGCAGGACGAGGCTCCGATTGAAGCATCTAGGTACGTGCCTCTGCGCTTGGCTGGCGTGAATGCATCGCTGGTGCCTGCTTCAGGTGGCGGGCGTCTTCATGTGGGCATTGCGCCCGTGTTAAGGCATGTGTGGACGGTTCCCGATTTGGACGAGGCTGGCGATTTGCTGATGAAAATTGGGCAGGTAAATGAAAAAAACATTGTTGTCAAAGAGAAAAATGACGAGCAAGTGATATATTCTGCCACATTAAGTGATGTGGAAGTGCAATCATTGGTGAATCTTCTGCATAAAGAGAATTGGTCTTTGGTGTCTCCTGGGTATCCGCAGCCAAAGGAAGAGTACAATGCGGTGTTCACAGGCAAGAAAGTGGATTATGAGATTCAAATTGTAAGGCAGCAGTGAAGGAGATTGGCAGATGAAAGGTTTCGTTATTCTTGTAATTGTCCTGATCATTGGTTTCATCATTTATGCGGCGGGGCGCAAGCAGGAGATTGAAAAGCAGAATAGTGCAAAGAAGCCGCCAGTTGTGCAGAATGTGGAAAAGCCTGCAGCTCCCGCAAAACCAAGCAAGACTGAGCAGGTTTCTCAGGAGGTTCAGGGCGTCATAAACTATGGCACTGGCTACACTCAGGTTAAGGCAGGCAACAATGCCAAGAACAAGATACAGAACATCCAGCAGCAACAGAACCAGCGCCACCAGAAGGCATTGGAAGAGTAAATAACAACTTTAGTGAGCACCACACGGCGCTCACATTTTGAACGCAAACTTTAGTGAGCGCCGTCACGGCGCTCACATTTTTTTGTCATGGACAATTTTATTACAATGTTCATCCGCGTGGGTACGCTGTCGCTGATGATACTGGCGGGTGTGATTGCACGCAAAAAGGGTGTCTTGAATGTGGATAGCACCCGTGCATTATCAAGCCTTTTGATGAACTACATTTATCCGCCCACCATATTTGCCTCGCTGGTGAGCGGCTATACTTTCAAGGAATTGCTGGGCAGCTGGATATATCCAGTCAGTGAACTTGTCGTGTTTTTGATTGGATTTGCTGTTGGGGCGGTTGTACTGCGCTTCTTCAGGAAGCGTAGCGATGCAGAGCGCCGCATGTTCCACTACCAGTGTTCGCTGCTCAACTTTATGTTCATGCCATTGCCTCTGGTGCTGGGCATGTTTGGGGAAAAGGGCGTAGCCATCCTTTCGCTGGGCTTTGTCGGCGGTGAAATTGGTGTCTGGACCATTGGCATCGTGGCAATCACAGGCGGCTTCTCGCCCAAGGAACTGAAGAAGGTGATTTGCATGCCCATGTTGGCAATCATGCTGGCAGTGGTTGTGTTGGTATCGCTGGAGTTCATGCCTTGGCTTCTGCCGCAAAAGGGCACATTCTATGATATGCTGTGCCAAAACATAGTGGGCACATGCCGCAGCATGGGCGCAGGCACGGTGGGCGTTTCCATGATTATCGCTGGCAGCAACATGGCGGGGCTGAAACTGGACAAGATATTCCAGCCATTCCATATTACCTTGGCTGCCTGCCGCCTGCTGCTAATACCTGCGCTGTGCCTCTTGGCACTGCATTTCATGCCCATACCTGCGGAAGGCAGAATGATATGCTATCTGGTCGCACTCATGCCATGCTCAATTGCATCTGCGGCATACAGCACCTGCTTCAATGCTGATCCAGAAACTGCCGCCACTGCCATTCTCACCACCCATGTGGGTTGCCTCATTACAGTGCCATTGTGGATGGCGATTATTTCGTGAAGTGTAAATGTTGAAGCCTACTAGTCCATTAGACATCCAATCGGTACTATGATAATGCCGTCTTTTCTTCTGTAGGCATAATCTCCAGTTGCAGTCAAGATCATTTTAAATGATGGTGACTTCATTCTTGTGGTGTCGATTTTGGTGGTTTGCAAGGTAAAAATCGGTTAATTGTAGAGTTTTTGCTCGGTTAATTGTGAATATTATGCTCGGAGAATTATAGGTATTTTGTTTGGATAATTGTTGTTTTTTGAATAGCTTGGAAACTCTGCGCCTCTGCGTCTTTGCGCCTCTGCGTTGATTTATGCCAGCAGGTTCTGGTTTTCGAAGATTCTCTCGCTGGTGGCATCCTCGAATGCGCCTGCTGCCAGCAGGCTCTGGTATTGTTCGCTGCCGTCGTTGCCGAATTTGAGAGTGATGTTCTCCAGTCCGATGCCACTCACCGTGACTGAATTGTCGCCGTCGGCGTAGGTGAGCGTCTCTGCGTTCCAGTTGGCTTGGTTGCCTTCCTTGAACCAGAGCGTGACTGTCCCTGTGGCAAGCTGCTCGACGGAATCCTGCCCCCAGCTGTCGCAGAATGTGAAGACATCGTTGCCGCCGCCGCCATGCATGGCATCGTTGCCGATGCCTCCCGCGAGGATGTCATTGCCATTGGCGCCCACGAGGCGGTCGTTTCCAGCGTCGCCGAAAAGCAGGTTGCTGCCGTGGTTTGCCCAGATGACGTCGTCGCCCATGCCGCCGCGTATTGTAATGTCGTCGCCGATGTACTCGAATCTCAGGCTGGTCATATCGACAATGTCGTCTCCTGCGCCAGCGCGGATTTCGTCTATCTTGGCGAGGCGAGCCTGTGCCTCATATTCTTCTGGGAAGGCAGAGTAGATATCGTCCACAAAGAGTGCATCGCCATTGCTGTCATCGGTTAAAAGAAGGACATTTGTGTCAGAACTACCTTCAAATAAAGTAACAATTTTGTTCTTCCCTATTAGAGCAACGCTTTCTTTTGTGCCAGTCCAGGAACCCCAACTTCCAATTCCTCCCAAATGTCTTGCTGTATAATTGCTTTCCCATATTCCTTGGGATTTCGCAAACAACACGTCCTGGTTCCAGTTCTTTGAAGCATAGACAATTCCCTCATCGGTGTCCGTTGAGGCGGGCAGGCTTGCTCCATTAGTCCATTCAGGGGCTTCCTGTGCACGGACACGCCATTGAATATCATACGGAAGATTGTTTACCGTGAAGGCTTCATCAGATGTCACAATAGTGAAAACAGTCTCGAAGTTGTCCCTGCTCAATTCCACGACATATCCTGTGCTGTTTGCGATATGTCCCCAAGAGCAGGTATTGCCTTCAATCTTTATTGATGAGGCAGGAATTTCGTATGGACCGTATATATTTTCCGATACTTGCAAGAAAATGGAAGTATTGTTTTGAGTCAGTGTGATTAACTTGTCGCCAAACACCAACTCGCCGCCACACGTCAAGGCTCCATATGAAACACCATTATTATCGACAACCTCAAAATCGCCCGAGAAATCAGAGGGGGCTGTTGTTGCAAACTTATATGCGCCCATGGCCTGGTTTTCGTCCAAAATGAGACTGAAATTCAGTTCATCTATCAAATCAATGTTGGAAACCATATAGCCATCTGCAAGCTTTCTGCCGGTAAAGTCAAATGAAAGCCTTGGACTAATATCTTCCTGAGTAAAAAGGGTTCCAGTAACATTGCCAGAGACTGCCAAGGTTCCTGCAATTGTATTAATTCCAGATATTAAGGTTCCTTCATTAAAGAGGGCAATGCCACCATATTCCACTGTAAGATTGCGAATGGAGGCGATGCATGCCTCCTCCATTTCACCAACGGCAATATAGGCATCGGTCTTGACTATGCAATCAACACTCAAACCACCATCATAAACGAACGCCGTGCTTCCTGAATAAACTACAGTGTCATAGGCAACTGCGTTATCTATATACTGCATCGAGGCATTACGAAGTTCCGTATTAATTGCCATGGCACCATTGGAAAGGAACTGTACTGACGCATTGTCAAGGACACTGTTCTCCACAGTACCGCCATCGGAAACATTCTGCGAGGCGCCGTTGAATGTATTGTCGCAGGCCAAACTGTCTTCATCAAGGACATACAATGCGCTCTGGGAACCACTGAAGGAGTTGCCTTCGGCATAGCCTCCAGAGGATATAGTCAATGTACCTATGTTTTCAACGATGGTTCCTGACGCAATGCCAGTATCAAACACCAGCATTTGGCCATTTGCATATACATGATTGCCAGTGGCAGTTCCATTGAACACCTTCAGCTCGCCATAGATGTCCGTCTCGCTGATGCTTCCGGAAAAGTCAACATTCATCAAACCTTCTGTCTCGATTGTGGTGTTGGTGACTGTAGAGCCTTGATTGGCAAATAAAGTACCTCCTGCATGAACTGTAGTTCCATCCGCTGTTCCCTGCACTACAAATACACCATTTTCAAACACTTCCGTATTGTTGGCCGTGCCTTCTGCCTCCACCGTCAAAAGGCCATGTACCAAGCTTCCATTGGCCGAGCCATTGGCCTTGATATTCTGGACGCCGTTTTCTTGAATGCATATCCCTGTGGTGCTGGCATTGGAAGTAACATCCACTGACTGACCTGAAATACTCGCAAGGCCTATCATGCCGGATCCAGAACTGACTACCAATTTATCAAGATCAGCAGTTCCTCTTGTCACCAACAGATTGCGTATTGTAATGGCATTGTCAGCTTCTTCGTTATTTACCGTAATCGATATGTTGTGGGTTCCTTGCGCCAATTTGCCAAGGTTCAGCACTGTTTCAGCGTCAGTCTCGTTGTAGTCAAGGCTCTTGGTGACTTGGAATGTCTGTTCATGTTCCTCATCACCGTCCACTACGGCGGAAATTGTAAATGTATCCGATATCCCCAAGCCATAGTTGGTAAGATTCAACGCAACAAACACATTGTCTTCCACAGTTATGTTTCCAGTTGCCCCTTGCTGCGCCGCTTCTGCACTTATGCCAACGGAATAGCTTGAATTCCACTCCGTTTTGGTCGCAAATCCAACATTTGACGTGCCACTGTATGTAATGCTGCTAGGCCGCTGTGCCAGATACTGGAAGCCATTAATGACACCATATAAAGGTCTGTTATAATCCGTGAATACATATACCCCCTTATTTGAATTATACTCTATGGGACATATTTTAATGCGGTTGGGAGCACTTGAGGCTGGTGTTCCTTTTCCAAGGTAGTAATCATCGTCAGAATCGGCAATGATGACACCGGTATAATAAGCAGTTCCTTTTTTGCTTTCATCGTAGGTAAAGCCATATACGGTAACGGCATGCCCATTTTCTGTATTTCGTGTAAGGCCTTTGTCACTATAC
>JAFSTJ010000485.1 GCA_017450525.1 Victivallales bacterium
ATAAGAACAAGAGATATGTCTTGGTTGGAACGATAGCCGCGATTATGTCTGGAATCATGATGCTCATGTATGTCATTCCCGGAACAAGTTGCACACTTGTCTGGCAGGAATGGGCAATCGTGGGTGGCTGGGCTGTACTTGGACTGGTGTTCTTTGTCTGGAGCAGAAACAAATACAAAGACAGATTTGCCTCCCTTGAAGTTGTTTTCGACACGGATGGCGAAGATATGTCTGAAAACAAATAAGTGGTTGTAAAATGAATACGATTTTGGTCACTCATTCTTCGATGCCTCCGTTTGAGGAGTATTGCGAGGAGATAAAGAAACTTTGGGAGAGCCATTGGCTCACCAACATGGGGGTGGAGCACAAGGAGTTCCAGGCGGAGCTTGAGGAGTTCTTGGATTGAAGTGGACGCGAGTTCTCCAGCAGCGTCACCTAAGCGAAAGGCGATCCAGAAAATCCAATGCGGCGAGACGAGTTTATTGAGAAAATCACATCGCTTCTGGAATATGCAGTACGAGACGATGTGCTTATTGAACACTTCCTCGCCTTGCTTGACGGAAAGGCGGATGTCGCTCAATTGATTTCGTTGCTATAATGCCCTAAAGACGTCTTAAATTCATGTCATTGCCGATTAACATAGATAACCTCTTGCATGGCAGAGTTGTGGAATGGGAGCGTTTAGAGTTTAAACGTTCTTGGAATCCAGATGATGTCATGCATACGGCCTGCGCCTTTGCAAATGACATTAACAATTGGGGTGGGGGATATATCATAATTGGTGTAGAAGAGAAAAATGGTGTGCCAATTCTTCCGCCTCACGGATTGTCCATAGAAAGCATCGATCGTATCCAGAAAGAGATTGTCGAAATCTGTTATTTCATCCAGCCTGTGTGTAACATTATTCCTGAGCCGATTGAAGTTGACAAGCAAATGGTTCTTGTTCTTTGGATTCCAGGTGGTGATGCGCGTCCCTACAAAGCCCCGATGTCGGCTGGTAGAGAAGCACGAAAACTTGGCAAACGCTACTACGTTCGTCGTGGTTCGGTGACATGCATCGCAAATGAAAGAGAAGAACAGCAACTGATGCAGTTATGCAATAAGATTCCCTTTGACGACCGTTTGTGTCATCAGGCAAGTATCAATGACCTCAGCCCTCTTTTAGTCAAAGATTTTCTTCGACGCATCGGCAGTCGCGTAACAATGGCTGATGTGGAATCCATGCCATTTGAACAACTGTGCTGGAATATGCAGATAGTTGGGGGAACATCAGAATATGTCAGACCCAAGAACGTCGGACTGCTTTTTTTCAGTGACAATCCTGAAAAATTCATTCCATGTGCACATATTGAAATTGTTCGTTTTGGCAAAGATGTCAGTACTGTTTTTGAAGAGAAAATGCTGTCTGGTCCAATTCATGAGCAACTTCGAGATGCCTTAAGTTATCTGAAATCCCAGATCATTGTGGAAAAAGTGATGAAAGTTTCAGGACAGGCCGAAGCCGTGCGTGTATTCAATTATCCATACGGAGCCATTGAAGAGATTGTGGCAAATGCTGTATATCACAAGTCATGGGATCAACGAACTCCAATTGAAATCAATATCTATCCTGACAGAATACAAGTCTATAATGTCGAAGGTCCAATGCCTCCTATAAAGAACGAGGACTTGAAGAAGGAGCGGATAGTAACCAGAGAGTATCGCAATAGGCGCGTCGGAGATTTCCTGAAGGAACTTGACTTGACGGAAGGACGCAACACAGGTTTACCGAAAATATATAGTTCAATGCGCACCAATGGTTCGCCAATGCCTATATTTGAAACAGATTCTGAGAACCGCTATTTCATGGCCACTCTTCCTATTCATTCGGCCTTTCTTACTGACTTGGATCATAATGGGAGAGTAACTGAGCCTATAAATGAGCCTATAAATGAGCCTATAAATGAGCCTATAAATGAGTTGGTTAAAGCAGTGTATGTGGCAATATCCAAAAAGCCTGGCATAAATGTGCCATTGATTATTAAGATAGTTGGCAAAAGTCGTGCCACCGTTAAACGTGCGATAGCCGAATTGAAGGCGGCACACATAGTTGAATATCGTGGATCATTGAAGACAGGTGGCTATTACTGTATTGACAGTAAAACTCCAGGGATTTGTGAATAGAACAAGTTTATGGGGGAAATTTGTGAATCATGCATATAGATTTTCCCACGTTGCTGACAATAGCATCGCTTTGTATTTAAAACCAACTCTCGTGTTGCTTGTTACATTGTTGATATCATTCGCCATCGTGTTTGAGAACCTAATCGGTTGGAAATATAACAAACAGTTCAGGTGGAAATAACTTTACTTCTTGTTTCCAAATGCTTAAAAAGAAGATTTGAAATGAATACGATTTTAGTCACACGTTCTTCGATGCCTCCGTTTGAGGAGTATTGTGAGGAGATAAAAAAACTTTGGGAGAGCCATTGGCTGACCAACATGGGAGTGGAGCACAAGGAGTTCCAGGCGGAACTGGAGACGTTTTTCGGATGTCCGCATGTTGTGCTCTACACAAATGGACATCTTGCGCTGGAAAACGTGATCGCGGCCATGCAGTTCCCTAAGGGCGGAGAGGTCATCACGACGCCGTTTACATTCGCATCGACCACTCATGCCATCGTCCGCAACGGTTTGACGCCCGTCTTCTGCGATGTGAATCCCGAGAACTACACAATTGATGTCGAGAAGATTGAAGGCCTGATTACGGACAAGACCGTGGCAATTGTTCCTGTTCATGTCTATGGCAACTTATGTGATGTGGAGACAATTGACAGGATCGCCAAGTCTCATGGCCTGAAGGTCATATATGATGCCGCCCATGCATTCGCCGTGAAATACAAGGGGGGGTCCTCCGCCAATTTCGGGGACGCCTCCATGTTCAGTTTCCACGCCACGAAGGTGTTCAACACGATTGAGGGCGGGGCGGTCTGCTTCAAAGATGACAGCCTTGTCGCCACGCTGAACGACATGAAGAACTTTGGCATCCGCGGAGCGGAAAGGGTTGTGTTTGTCGGGGGCAACGCAAAGATGAGCGAGTTCCAGGCGGCCATGGGCATCTGCAACCTGCGCCATCTAGACGAGGAGATTGCAAAGAGGAAGCGTGTGGTGGAACGCTATTGGAGACATCTGGACAACGTGGCGGGAATCAAACTCTGCAAGCCCCAGGCGGATGTGGAGCCGAACTATGCGTATTTCCCTGTTGTCTTCGATGGCTTCGGAGCGACTCGTGATGAAGTGTTCAAGGCTTTGGCGGACAACGGTATCGGTGCACGAAAGTATTTCTATCCGCTCACGAACAGCTTTGAATGCTATGCTGATTATCCGACGGCGGGCAAGGAGAAGACGCCTGTTGCGGCGCATATTGCCGACCGTGTGTTGACGCTGCCCATGTATGCTGATTTGGCTCTTGAGGATGTTGATCGCATCTGTGACGTAATCTTGTCCTGTGGAAAATAACCAATAGGAGATACAAAAATGAAAGGAATCATACTTGCCGGCGGTTCCGGCACAAGGCTGTATCCGCTTACCAAAGTGACAAGCAAGCAGCTGCTGCCCATCTATGACAAGCCGATGATATATTATCCGCTCTCCACGCTGATGCTGGCTGGAATCAAGGACATTCTGCTAATCTCCACGCCGACCGACACGCCGCGCTTTGAGGAGCTGCTTGGCGACGGAAGCAGTTTTGGAATTCATCTTTCATACGCCGTGCAGCCAAGTCCCGACGGTCTTGCACAGGCATTCTTGATTGGCGAGGAGTTCATCGGCAATGAACCATGCGCCATGGTTCTCGGCGACAATATCTTCTACGGAGGCTATTTCCGCAGAAATCTCTCGGATGCTGTCAAGAACGCCAAAAACGGCGAGGCGACGATTTTCGGCTACTATGTGAATGACCCTGAGCGGTTCGGGATTGTCGAATTCGATAAAGATAAGAAGGTCATCTCTGTTGAGGAAAAACCGCAGAATCCAAAGAGCAACTACTGCATCACAGGACTTTACTTTTATCCCGCAGGTGTGGCTGAAAAGGCAAAGCAGGTCAGACCATCCGCAAGAGGCGAACTGGAAATCACGGATTTGAACCGCCTTTATCTTGAAGAGGACAAACTAAAAGTGCAGATTCTTGGTCGTGGTTTCGCATGGATGGACACGGGGACGATGGACAGCCTGATGCAGGCGTCGATTTTCGTTCAGGCCGTCCAGAACAGGCAGGGAGTTGTCATTTCCGCGCCCGAGGAAATCGCGTTCTTTGAGAAGTGGATTACGCGTGAGGAACTCATCGCAGCAGCGAAACTCTATGGGAAAAGCCCATACGGACAGCACCTGATGCGAGTGGCTGAGGACAAACTGGTGTACTGATGGAGGGCAACATGACGATTATCGTTACAGGCGGCGCAGGATTCATAGGCTCCAATTTTATATTCCATCTGTTTGAGGCGCACCCTGACTATAGGGTTGTCTGTCTCGACAAACTGACATACGCAGGCAATCTGAGCACGCTGAAAGGCGTGATGGACAAGCCGAACTTCCGTTTCGTGAAACTGGACATCTGCGATCGCGAGGGCGTTTACAGACTCTTCGAGGAGGAGAAGCCTGACATCGTTGTCAATTTCGCGGCTGAAAGCCATGTTGACCGCAGCATCGAAGACCCGTCGGTCTTCCTCCAGACCAACATCATCGGCACAGGCGTCCTTATGGACGCATGCAGAAAGTTTGGAATTGCACGCTATCATCAAGTCAGCACCGACGAAGTATATGGCGACCTGCCGCTCGACAGGCCAGACCTGTTCTTCACGGAGGAGACGCCAATCCATACAAGTTCGCCTTACAGCAGTTCCAAGGCAGGGGCGGACTTGCTGGTGATGGCTTATCACCGCACATTCAACCTGCCTGTGACTATCAGCCGCTGTTCAAACAACTACGGTCCATATCATTTCCCCGAGAAACTTATCCCGCTTATGATAGCCAACTGCCTGAATGACAAGCCGCTTCCCGTTTACGGCCAAGGACTGAATGTGCGCGACTGGCTCTATGTGGAGGATCACTGCAAGGCAATCGACCTTGTAATCCACAAGGGGCGTGTCGGAGAGGTCTATAACATCGGCGGACACAATGAGATGCGAAACATCGACATTGTTAAGCTCATCTGCAAGGAACTGGGCAAGCCAGAGAGTCTGATAACATACGTGACGGACCGCAAAGGGCATGACATGCGCTATGCAATCGATCCCACCAAGATTCACAACGAACTCGGATGGCTGCCCGAAACGAAATTTGCAGATGGCATAAAGAAGACGATAAAGTGGTATCTGGACAACCGCGACTGGTGGGAGGAAATCATCAGCGGCGAATATCAGAACTACTACCAGAAGATGTATGGAAACCGTTGATTATTAATTAAATAGGTGGTTAATATGACAGAGTGTGAACGCTTAATAAAAAATGGAATGCTGCCCGCCTCGTTTTTGGAAGCTGAAACTCGCTGCGAGTATCATGTTGACTCCAAGATGAAGAAACTCTGGGCCTTGCAGATAGATTTGGTGAAGCAAATAGAGGCTGTGTGCAAAAGGCACAACCTAACCTACTTCTTAATCGGGGGAGGTTGTATCGGTGCTGTGAGGCATAAAGGTTGCATTCCTTGGGATGACGACATAGATGTGGGACTGAAGAGAGATGACTACAATGTCTTCGTCCAGAAGGCGCAGGAGGAGTTGGAGGATCCGTATTATCTTCAATCTCCACTTTGTGATCCTGCCTATTTCAGAACGCATGTAACTATCAGGAACAGTAATGGTACATGCATTTCATTGGGGGATCAGCATTTAGATTGCAATAATGGTATTCAAGTTCATATTTTCCCGCTGGATGGATATGAAGACAATCTATATTGCAGATGGTTCCATTTTATAAATCACGTAAGAAATACTATTTCAATTTTGTCGTATAATATATCTAGTGCAACCGATCATCTTCGCAAGCGCAGATTCATGTGTTTCTTAAGGTTTATCATCATGCCGTTGGGACTTCATCATTTTTATAAAAGGTTGAATGAACAATGCACGAAGCTGTCTGCCAAGTACAAGGATAGAATCGGTATTCAATACACTTATTATAGCAAGGCGTGCTGGACTTGGGACGCGCATTGTTTCGACGAGGCTGTTTATGTCCCGTTTGAATATACGACACTGCCTATACCGAAAGGCTATCATGAAATGTTGACCGCCACATACGGCAATTACATGGAATTCCCGCCCGTGGACAAGAGAGGCAATAAACACTCTTTTGAATTCGAGCCTGATGTGCCATACAAAGAGTATTGCCATCAAAAATACGGCGTGAATTACAAGTAAACTATCCTGCCAAGATACCAAAAATGGACAACGAAGCAATTCAGACCACAGGAGGCATGCTCTATGCGTCTGACATAGAACATATAAAAAGAATAATCTGTGACGTCTTTTATTGTAGGAAGGACCAGATAGTGGATTTGAAGCCCTTGCAGAAGGGATTGTCGAATTCAGTCCTGTCATTTGAACTTAATGGCGGCAAGTATATATTCAGATTTCCTGGACTCGGGTCTGAAGTTCTTATCGATAGAGGGCGTGAATCCATGATACAAAGCCAGGCAAATGATGCAC
>JAFSTJ010000486.1 GCA_017450525.1 Victivallales bacterium
TTCATCTCGGCGAACAGCTTGTTCGTAGCGTCCTCCCGCAGGCAATCCAAGCTTCCTTTGGGCAAAACGGGAAGCCCAGCATACCCAATACGAGGCAATGCAGGCGGCTCCTTGAGTAGCCTGAACCATCCGTTTTCATCACGATACAAGACGCCTTCCGCTATCATGTCCTCCAGCATGCGAACTATGGTCAGCGTACTGGCATGGTAGCGCAGGGCCAGCTGACGCACGGAACCAACACGGTCCCCTACCTTGTGCTCGTGGCGGTACAAATCCTGCTTGAGCTGCTGGGCCAATTCCTTGCGTCTGTTTCGTTTGCTGTCCATTTGAGGCATACCTCTGCTGTTAACAGAATACAATATTTTTCTTCTCCGTCTTTTCAATCCAGTTGGCCAGTCTTAAAAGGGTATATTCATGAAATAACGTATTACTTAAGTAACACAGCTTGAAAGGGACAAATTTAGTGAACGTTTCTATGGTACCTGTGGCCCACGCATTGCTGTATTTGCATTTGCCTTCAGTGGCAATCAATTATTTCAGCGGTCCATTAAGTATATCCATAGGTAGTTTCCTTTCCTTTTGTTTTTTCGTTCAAATTGGAAGAAAATCCAATTGAGTGTGTTAAATTTGGCATTGTTTTCAACAGCATTCACATTCCAAATGCAACGAGGTGAACAATGAAAATTGAATTCAAGGCAAACGGCGTAATCAAACCAATGCACAGCGTGGGACAGCCACCCACAATTGGCATATGCGACTACAAACTTTTCCACTACCTCAAGGAAATCGGCGTAAAGTATTCGCGCCTGCACGATGTGGGAGGCTCATTCGGCAGAGGCATATACGTTGACATCCCCAATCTATTCAGGGACTTTGACGCCAATCCCTTCGCCCCCGCAAACTATGATTTCACATTCACGGATCTGCTGCTCCAGGCTTTGGTTGACAATGACATAGAGCCATACTTCAGGCTAGGCGTAACCATTGAAAACGCCGCCAAGATCAAGGCATACCGCATCTATCCGCCCAAGGACAACCTGCAGTGGGCTCGCATCTGCGAGGGTGTAATACGCCACTACACGGAAGGATGGGGCAATGGCTTCAAGATGAAAATCACGCACTGGGAAATCTGGAACGAACCAGAGAACAAAGAAGATCCACTGGAGAACCAAATGTGGCGCGGCACTTTCCAGCAATATATGGAGCTGTACAAGACCGCATCAACCTACCTGAAGGAACGCTTTCCGCACCTGATGATAGGCGGCTATGGCAGTTGTGGTCTCTATGCCAAGACAAAGGTCTATCTGAACGGGAGCGCACCAAGGGACAGTAGAATAGAATATTTAGCAGACTGCTTCGAGAAATTTGTTGACTTCATCAGCAAAAACAAATGCCCATTGGATTTCTTCTCCTTCCACTATTATGACAAATTCGACAGAATCGGAGAACCGATAGAATATGTGAGAAAAGTTCTTGACAAGGCAGGTTTCAAGAAAACGGAGTTATCCCTTAACGAATGGAAGCCCACTGGTGATGAAATTGATTCACCTCAACAAGCAGCACACATAGCCGCCGCATTGCTTATAATTCAAGATTCCTCGTTGGATGACGCGGAGATATACGATGCACGCTGCGGCATGGGCGCATACAGCCCGCTGTTCAATCCAATTACGTACCAACCACGCAGAGGATACTATGCCCTCAAGGCATTCAATGAACTGTACAAGCGAGGCAAGGCACTTAAGGTTACTGGGCTTCCAAAAGGCGTTTACGGAGTAGGCGCAAAGGGAAAGAAGGACATCGCGCTCATGCTGGCGAACTGCAGCGGAAAGACACAGAAAATCAACTTGGACAATATCAAATCATGTCTGCTGCTGGATGAGACACACAACCTGGAAGACGTGCCAGTGCCCAGCGTAATTGAAGACAACGCCGTCATGTTGCTCACACTGGCTTAACCACAAAGACACGGAGAAATATAAAACTCAGAGGCGCGGAGACGCGGAGACGCGGAGATTATAAACGCAATGTCAA
>JAFSTJ010000487.1 GCA_017450525.1 Victivallales bacterium
AGGAAAAGCAAATAACCAATATAGCCAGTAGCCACTGAGTGCTACTGGCTATATGACAGACATTTATTCAACACTTTAGTGATGTGATTTCATCCTTTCTTGCGCTTCAGCTGGCTACGCATCATCTCACGGCCTTGATTGTTCTCCTTAGTCCTGACTTTGGCAATGTAACTGGTGGCACGGATTACCTCTGCCATATCCTTCTCATTGCCACGATGCAGCAAGAACTCACCATTCCTGCATTCATGTATCAAAGCTGCATTTCCAAGTTTTCTCTCCACAATATCCTTAATTTCCTGAGTTGGATAATAGCCTTTCTGTACGGCGTTTCCATTGAAGGTAATAATCGCGTGTGCATGTGGCTGTTTCGATTCATTCCGTTCAACCGTCATCATGTATTTAGGATCCAATGCTGGTCTAGGCTTCTCCACTCCCCTTGTCCTTGAGCGGTTGAAGTTGCGCACTATCTCCCCTGTAACGTCACTCAGCTTCTCCTTGCATTGTTCCTGTGGCGTGTCTTGTGGAAGGTGTATATCGAATCTTTTGACTAGGACTTTGCTGTGGTTTTGAAGCGATGAATTAAGTACGTCAATCTCGGCATCTAGAAGTTTGGCGTCGTATGCTTCTTCCGTTCCAAGTTCAAAACCTCTGTAGGTCTTGCTTACTACGGTTCTGCGTCTTCTGTTGTTTGTGGTGATTTCCGTTTCGTTTTTTGTTTCGTTCTGCATCTTTTAATTTCCTTTTTTGCTTAAGATGGTTATGGATGAGTAATAGGGGGGGTGTATGAGGTACATGATAGATAGCAAGTGGATAAATAATGGCAAGAAGATGAATGGAGTGAATGAAGAGTGATGATGGATGGGAAGGTGAAGAAGATGATGAATGCAAGTATGATGAGAAAGGCGTGTGAAGAGGAATGAATGTAGAAGGTGAGGCATGTGCGTGTTTTGAGGCTTTGTGCTATGGTTTATTAGATGGTATTACCTAAAATCCGTTATGAGTATGTACTGTGTCATTGGCTTTGAAGGTGATTTTATGCTGGGCTGTTTTTGCGGAATTAGTGCAAAGAATGTATGTGGCAGAGTCATTTTTAACCAAATGGCTATGATATGATGATGTCTGCAAAGGCGTGGAGCGAATGTAGATTGACAGAGACGGCGTTTATAATAGGTCTTCATATCCCCTACGTACAATTGGCGAGTTATAATGGATTCCTGCCGTTTGGGCAGATTGCTTCTTTGCCTTATCTGGTTTATCGACAAAAACAAGTTTTCCATTAGGGTCTTCCTGCATAGCAAAGTACACGCGATCATACAAATATGCGGATGCTGCATTTGGGGCTGACGGCAGAAGCAGTCCGACAGGCAAGAGCAATTCCCTGCTGATTTGAACGGACAATTCCTGCGGTATTGCAGTTTTGCTTTTGGCTGGTTTTGAGGTGCTATTACTTTCTTCATCGACACTGTCAAACATGATGAGCAGCAAATCAATATGTTGCTCCCTTACGATTTTCCCAAGTTCACTGATGTCCTTTAATATCTCCACGTCGGCGCAAGTGATATTCCTTCCTGAATACTCTCCAAGCGCATTTTCCACATGTAATCTTTCATGCCTGGGAATCAGGATCATTATGGAGACATTGCCAGAACCTCCAGACACGTCACGCACTATTCTTGCAAGGATTAGCTCTCTCTTGAAGCCGTCGTTGGAATAGAAGCAAGTCACAGGGCCTCGCTCCCAATAAGGCCGAATACGAGAAGTGTCAATCATTGCGCCCGCGTTCAGGTTAATGGTGAAGGCACTCTCGCGGAGTGGTTTTGGAAGTTCAAGATGGCGTCTATGGGCTTCCAATCGAATATCAGCCAACCTCAATCGTTCGGCGTTGAACACCATGTCTTTGTTGCCGCTGCTGCAAGTGGCTTTGATTACATCCAGGACTTTACCCTTGTCTTTGGCGATGGCGACTATATTAAGGACATGCCTCAAGCGCGCATTGGCCTCAATCTGGTTCTGCTTGTTGTGCCAGACAATCGCATCACGGTCATGAATCACATCCCAGTCCATTTCCATCAAATCTCCAGCGTCATTAAACCATGCCATTCCCCGATTTGCCCATACCGTTTTTATGTCCGTGTCCATAATGAGATGCTTCTCTCTTCTCTCTGGAAGCCATAGGCCAGGCTTTTCCCGTCGGAATGGCAACCAGAAGATGCCTGGTGAAGCGATGAACTTGAAAATCTTCATGGCGTAGACTTGTCCGTCATCATAGGCCACATCGTACTCAATCAGTTGGTTGTGGGAATCATATAAAGGAATCAATCTGCCACCAGGAATAAAGAAACCAGCATTTGGGATGAGCAAGTCATCGGCGACACGGACAATTGGGCCGTCTGCCGACGACAGTTTGTCATAATCCTTTTCCAGAAGTCCAAGTTTTTGGACCATGGGGCGATAATCATAATGGGAAGTGTCATATCCGTCACAATCAGAACGCATTGTTGCCAAGGCGTCACATGGCTCAATATGCTTCAGAATCGGCATCTTCAAGACTTCGCCTGTCCTTTCGTTCCTGAATCGCGCATTGCAGATTAGTCCGTTGGAAATCTGAACAGTTTCACACATTTCCAGCGTCTCAACGCCCATATCCGTTGCTGTGACCGCCAAATTGCCTGTTGATGAAATGGCTCTGCTGTTCTG
>JAFSTJ010000488.1 GCA_017450525.1 Victivallales bacterium
ATGAAAATGGAGGTGATGGCAAATGAGCCTGTATATAGTTCGTGGCCTGACTGGTGCGGGCAAGACAACATACGCAAGGAAGATGGCGCAGGAAAAGAACTGCCTTCTGCTGGAGCCAGACTTGTTCCTGTACGAGAATGGCGACTACCGCTACAGCAAGGACCGCTATGAGGAAGCCTGGGATATTTGCCTGGGCATACTGGATGACGTGCTTGACTGCTATGCAAGGAACTTTGACGTGATTTTCGTGGATGTGCTGCCCACGCTGGAGAAAATCAAGGAGGTGGAGTATGCCTACGGCGATAAGGCGAAGCAGATAATCACGCTGGAGATTGACCTGGAGACAGCCATGCGCCGCAATCTGCATGGGGTGAGCGAGGCTGACTTGCGGGAAATGGCGCGGTGCTTCCAGACAATCAAGCGCAAAAGCGCAATCACGCTGGATGCGATGGATGAATTGACATACGAAAAGATAAACGATTTGCCGGAGGGATGGTAAGAAAATGAAAGATGAACTTTACATAGAATTCCTGGAGAAGTTCCGCGATGAGGGGGCGAACGCCATCAAGTACGCCTGGGAGCGAAATGCGGAGAATGTGCTGAAGGAATGCAGGGAGCGTGCCTTGCTGGCGGGAATACGGGACCCAGAGCCGATGAAGGTCGCGTTGGTTGTGGAAATCAGCGACTATGACAGCGAGCACGCCCGCGCCAAGGTGAAGGTGGAAAAACTCTTCTTCAAGCGCACGATGAAGTTCTGCGACACGGATTTCCCCGAGGCGGACATAGACCTGGAGCAACTGGAAATGGACTTCACGCCAGTTGCACAACCTGACAGCGCCCCGCTTCGGGGCGCTGAAAAGCCCGCCGAGACCCCACGCGCCCAGGCAGTCCTTGCGGCAGCCCGCGAACTGCGATGCAAGGCGATACTGCCCTGCCTGCCTGGAACCATCGCCAACTGGGGGCGCACGGTGCGCCACTTTGACGAAAACGGCAACGAGCGTCTCATTCTGCTGCCAGAGAGCAGGGAATGGGAGGTGCTACGGCAGGCCGCCGAAATGGGTACGCTGGTGGTCAGCAACGAGAATGGCCATCTGCTGCCAGAATCCATCGACAAACTGCTGCGAAATGGCTACAGAGTACGCTCGTTTGACGAAAATGGCGAGGATCTGGGAGCGTGGGACTGGACTGAATCAAGGGCATTCGTTTGCCTTGATCCACAAAGCCAGACCATTGATGACAACGAGAGTGAATTCCTCTCCAATGGCGATGGCATAATCGCAAACGTATATCCTGGAATGGGCTGACAATGGACAACGCGACTGCCACATATCTGGCGACAAAGGTGCTGCTGGGGATAGCCACGGAGGAAGACCGCAACCAGCTTGCGGCGTATTCCGTGGAAGAGGCGAAGAAAGTCGCCAAATGGTGCGTCAAGAACGGGCGCCTGCCCCAGGCGGATGTGAATGACGTGGCTCAGGACGCGGCAATCCGCGCCATCAGCCACGTGTGGTCGTTCCGACTGAACCCCAGGCAGTACGGTACGTCCTGGGGCACATATCTCAACGCCATAACACGCAGAGTGGTGGCGGACTATGGCCGCAGGGCGCAGAGGGAGCAGCAGACGCTGGCGACGCTGGCAGGGGAACTTGAAGATGAGGATTGACGACATACTGCACCGATTTTCCGGCGTCACCCAGACAGGCCGCGATTCCTGGAAATGCACCTGCCCAGTTCACAACGACAGCAACGCATCCCTCTCCATATCGGAGAAGCAGGGAAAGATCCTGATGAACTGCCTGGCGGGCTGTCCCATTTCGGCGGTGCTGAACGCAGTCGGCCTCCAGATGAAGGATTTGTTCCTGGAGGAGAAGCCGAAGGCGCATGGGGGCAACTACGCCTACGGATGCACAATGGCGCAGTACGCCCAGGCGAAGTGCTTTGACCTGGAGAAACTGAAGAGTTTCGGCCTCAGCGACGGCGAAAAACTCTCCAACCGAGGTACCAAGTCGCCAGGCGTGCGCATACCATACTGGAATTCACGCAACGCCATGGAGCCATGCGGCGTGCGCTGGAGGATGCGGATGCAGAAGGAGCAGGGCAACGAGCCTTCCCGCTTCCTCTGGGAACGGGATTCACGCCTCTGCCTGTATGGCATCTGGCGAAAGGACGATGCCCAGAGGGACGTGATACTCGTGGAGGGCGAATCGGACTGCCATTCCCTATGGTCCGTGGATTACACGGATGCGGATGGAGTGCGCTGCTTCTTCAACGCCCTGGGCTTCCCTGGCGCGTCCAACTACAGGCCAGACCGAGACGACCCAGAGTTGCAGTTCTACGACACCATCTACGTCCACATCGAGAAGGACACAGGCGGCCACACCCTCTTCACCCGCCTGACGGGGACGGACGGCAAGCACAGCCCATCCTCCCTCCTGCCAAAGATGAAGTTCTTCAGCCTGGCTGGCTACAAGGACCCCTCCGACGCATGGGTGAGGATGCACACCACGTCCCAGCCCCGTGAGGAACAGGACCGCGAATTCTACCGCTTCATACACGTGGCGGTCCTGAACGCGCAGCCCTGGCATGCCTTCGTCCAGCCGGACTGCTGGAAGGAACTGGAGCAGAGGCAGGATGCGCAGCCAGCCGAACCCGCCAAGGGCAAGACGCCGAAGACAGGCGCCACCCAGCAGCAGGGCCGAGGAGGCAGGCCAGCCACGGACTACGTGGGAATGGTCGATGCGTTCCGCAGGCTCTATTTCACCGCGCCTGACGGATGCCTGACGCTGCGCTACTGGCGCAACGCCTGGTATCTCTACAACGGCAAGTGCTACCGCCAGATGCTGGATGCGGACATGGAGAACACCGCCATGACATTCCTCCTGAACCCGCAGACCACAGAGCAGTTCCACTGCCAGCCATCAGCCAACGCCCTGCGCACAATGCTCCTGGGCCTGCGCAGCACAATGCACTGCGGCATACCAGCCCAGGCGGAAATGCCGCTGTGGCTGTCATCGGGCGAAACTGCCAGCGCGTGACGGGCCATGGGCAACTGCCTCATCGACGTGGAGACCGCAGCCACATTCCACTACATCGCACTGACGGAGGAACGCAAGCCCACGCCAGACGAAGTCGCAAAATACACGCGCCCGCTCACGCCAGACCTGCTCTCCACATTCTCAATGGACTATGCCTACGACGCCGAAGCGGACTGCCCCAACTTCAAGGCGTGGCTGGCGTCCACATTGCCGGACCCCGCCCTGCAGCGCTGCGTCCAGCAGATGCTGGGCCTCCTTCTGGTGCCGGACACATCGTACAACATCTGCTTCTTCTGCTACGGAGACGGCGGCACAGGCAAGTCCACCTTCGCGGACATACTCCGCGCCGTGATATGCGAGGGCAATGTGTGCCGTTTCCCGCTGCTGAAGTTCGATGACAAATTCAGCACCTGGGTGCTGGCCGAATCCCTCGTGGACATAGTGGGCGAGATGCCCACCGAGGATCCGCAG
>JAFSTJ010000489.1 GCA_017450525.1 Victivallales bacterium
ATTTATCATACGCGGCACAAAATGGTGCCGCATTGTGGATTGGGCCTGAAGGCGGCTTCTCCCCCGAGGAGGAAACGGCTCTCTTTGCCAAGAATGCAGTGCCAATCACCGTGGGGAATTGGATACTCCGCGTTGAAACCGCAGTTCCAGCCCTGCTGGGATACATGTACGCAATACTGAAATGAGCCAATTTCAAAACTATCGCGCCAAGCCGCAAACTATCGGAGCCGCTGGCTTCAGCCAGCGGAAAATACTTGCAATGCCAATAGTTTTGCAAATTACACCTTAAATGATTATGGAAAAGCACCAGAAAATCGCTACTATCCTCTCCAACCAGAACATACAGGGAGATTACTACAAGGCAGTATTCCAGGTGGAGGACATTCCACGCCTGGCACAACCTGGACAATTCATACACCTGCTCCTGCCTGACTTCCAGCAGCACGTGCTGCGCAGGCCTTTCAGCATCTACGACACAGCACCAGAGCAAAACAAACTGTCCATAATCTACAAGGTGGTTGGAGAGGGAACATCCAAACTGGCAAGCCTAGCGGCAGACACACAGATTGACATGCTGGGACCATTGGGCACACCATTCTCGCCACTGCCTGCAGATACAGTTATTGTGGCTGGCGGCTATGGATGCGCCGCCACTTTCCTGGCTGCAAAACTCGCCCCACAAAAGCCGACTGTATTGATTGGCGGTCGTAGCAAACTGGACATCTTGCTCAAGGATGAATACGAGGCACTGGGCTGCAAGGTGCTAATTTCCACGGACGATGGCTCCATGGGTACCAAGGGGCTGGTCACAAGCCTGCTACCACAAATCCCCCAAATCAACTGGCTCATCTCATGCGGGCCAATTCCACTACTGAAAGCACTTGCAGGCATAATGGAACAGCAACGCATACCAGGCGAACTGAGCCTGGACAAGGCAATGTGCTGCGGCGTGGGCGCCTGCTTCGCATGCGTCACCAAAGTCAAGGCAGAGAACGCAGATGGCTGGCGCTACGCCCGCGTCTGCAAAGAAGGCCCCGTATTCCCTGCCGACCAACTCGTATTCTAACGCAAAGACGCGGTTTGAACTATCAGCAGATCACGAAGACAATTTTAACCATCTTCCTAATAGCCCTATTTTAGTTCAGCAGGATTTATTCTGGCTATTTTGCCTTCACCTTTCCAGCAAACATCATCTAGGGAAAATAGACATCTCCAAAATCCACCCGAACGTTGTCCGTACTTGAAGTCAACAACAGCATTGCAACCATACTGCTTCGCCTGCGATGCCATTTCCCGCTTCACGTCATCCAATGTCTTGAGTTGTGCATTGCTAAAACACCCGTCCAACACAGTAGAAATGCCTTTTATGACAGTTGCCCCAGATGGCATCCCCTCCACAAAATAAACACCGTCATATTGAGAGAAGTACATTATAGATCACGCTCCATGATGATGATAATTTCCTCACGATTTGACGAAAGAAGACCTGGGAAAGACGCTGTTGCCGCTGAAATGACCCTCCAGCCTTGTGCTGCATAGGAGTTTATAGCCTGCTCAAGCAACTCAGGATCGAACTTCCCGCTGAACCATTTGTCTTTCTGTGTTAGAACCTTATACTCTTTCATTTTTTTTGTGTCCTCTAATACGACGCTGTTCTGCTGTTGCTGTGGTGCTCTCATTACCTCAGCGATGAAATTGGCATTGCAATTTGCACAAGAAACTGTCTTACCGATTGTTTCAACATCCACATCATACGTTTGTCCACAAGACGGACATTGTGTTTTCATTTTTACCTCCGTTTTGTTGTTGCAAAAAAGAATCCACTGGTCTAACAAAACAAAAAGAAACACCACCAGAATTGATGCTACTATAAGACAATTCTAAACTCTGACAAGTTGTTTTTGGGCAAAGATTCTGTTACAAATGTGGATAGGCTTACGGACATTCCAGACGCGCCATGACCTGCTGTAGGTCCTGCCAAGCATCTCGTTTGGCGTTTTCCTGGCGTAGCAGGAATGCTGGATGGTACGTCGGCATCACAGGTATGCCCTGGTAGTTCAGCCAATTCCCACGCAGACGCATGATGCCTCGCGGGTCGTCTAGAAGGTAGTGTGCGGCAGTTGCGCCAAGAAGCACTATCACCTTTGGCTGCACAAGGTATATCTGCCATTTGATAAAATTAATGCATGCAGCAGCCTCATCAGGCAAAGGTGTGCGATTGTTTGGAGGACGACATTTGACGATGTTCCCGATATAAACCTGCTGGCGCTGAAGGCCCATCGCCGCAATCATCTTGTCCAGCAACTGCCCTGCGCGTCCCACGAATGGGCGTCCCTGCAGGTCTTCGTCACGACCAGGTCCTTCGCCAATGAACATAAGAGATGCATGTGGATTGCCTTCGCCGAATACCGTATTTGTCCTGGTTCGGCATAATTGGCATCCTTGGCAATTATGCACCATCTGCTGCAGTTCATCCAATGTGTATGTTTGTGACATAATGATTTCCTCTTTGGCAATGGGTAATTTAAGGTAAATAAAAAGTAAATCAATGCAATGAGGCAGAAGAGAACTGTTTTTAGTAGGGACAACAGGAAACGTCCTCCTGCTGTCCCTATTCCTAGCCCCATCGCAAACGAAAATTGATTTTGCCCTTATGCCTTGAAAAAACACATACAATAATTACCTTACACAAAACCAATTGTCTGGCAATACAAACTAGAGGAGACTAACCATGCGCAAAGCATTATTCGCATTTTTGGTGTTGACAACTGGCATTTTTCTTGGGGCAGCGGATTTTTCAATTCCATTCCAAAAGAAGGCGCCTGTAATTGACGGTCGTTTCGAAGCAGGCGAATGGGACTGCGCCGTTGCATTAAGTGGCACCGCCAGGAATATGGACGCACGGCGCACAACAGTCTGGTTAGCATACGACAAAAGCACAATGTATGTTGCATTGCAGGCGGAAACGCCACCGCGCGGCAAGCTGCGTTCTGTGCCAGGCGGCAGAAACAACAATGATTCTATAGAGTTGTGGTTCTTCCCACCGCAGAAGATACGCTCCATTGAATCCATGAAGTTCGGGACTTTCCAGATAATAGTGAGTTCAGAGGATGATGTTTTCGCGGAGCACTGCAATCCAGGCTATGGCCTAGCCACCCAGAAGTGGAAACATGGTGCGACAATCAAGTCCCAAGTCGAAAACAAGGTCTGGACACTTGAAATGGCAATTCCATTGAAGAACATGGGCATAACAGGCAATCCCGAAGGCGACTGGAAGATACTCGCATGCCGCAACTACGGCATCGCTCCAGCATACCAGGGACCTATGACGGACGCTGGCGGCTTCATGGACCCCACCACATACTCCACTTTCCACTTGACTAAGGACTGCCTTGCCATACAACAACTCTATGCGGAAAATGCCAGGATTCCTCTGCGCTTCCGCGTCACAAACCCTGGCATCAAAGAGGCAGGCACGGATATATCACTCAAACTGAGCGAAGGCAAGGAACTGGCATTGGACAAGAAACTGCAAGTCAAGCCAGAACAGACAGAAGAAGTGGACTTCACTCAGGACTGCAATGCGGAAGGCGTCAAATGCAAGGTTGCCGTGCAGGCAAATGGCTGGAACCGCACATTCAACTGCATTCCACCAGAACTGCCACTATGGCGCAACACGGAATCGTACCAGACCTTGTTCTGTAGTTTCGATGCAGGATTGCCAAATATTCTGGAATACTCAAGCGTTGCAGACGCCGAGATCAAGGTCAAGCCACCTCTGGAAGGAGAGCCAGCAACTATTACAGGTCCATCCGCCACACGCAAGATACTTGATTTGACCAACAACAAGTTGAACTTCCCCAAAAACAAACTATGCTCGCCTGGCGCAGTTGTCTTTTGGATGAGAGTTGACGCGCCTCTGAAAAAGGGTCAGGCATATCGCCGCTTCTTGAGCACCACATTCACACCCAATGGATACATCTTCCTCCAGGAGCAGAATCAAGGCGGTCTCCTGCTGGGGGCACAGTACTTCGGTCCACAGAACAAGAGCGCCAAACTGGTTCTACTTGGTCGCCGCCCGCAGCCAAATGACTGGATGCACGTATCAATCAACTTCCTGCCTGGCGTATTCGAGGTTTACATAAACGGGATACGCCGCGCACTGCTTCAGCACAATCTGGAAATTGACCTTTCCAAAGTAGGCACGCTTTCAATGGAGAACGCCAGTTTTGCTGACCTTGCAGTATATTCACGCCCACTAACAGCTGCGGAAATCACCACACTCTCCCAGGGCGACAAGCCTGTTACAGGCACAGTTGGCTGGTATCAAAGCATTAATAAAATTGTGGCAGACCTTGTATTGGACTGCAAAGCAGTGCCTGATAAAAAACTCCAACTGCAAGTCCGCAATGCCAAAGACGCAGTCATGGAAAACATCACTTTAGATTTCACAAATGCCGCAATAAACGTGGAAGGCGGCAAGGAAATGGCAACATTGCACACGACATATCCGCTTTCAAAGAAGCTGGCAGACGGAAAATACTCCTTCTTCCTGGCTAAGCCAGGCTCTGAAACGCCACTATATGAGCGTGCCTTCGAGGTAAAGACATACCCGTGGATGAACAACAATATCGGTAAGGCTGACAAGCTGGTGGAGGGCTTCACTCCCCTCAAGCGCAATGGCAACAAACTGTCGGCAGTGCTTAAGGAAATCACACTTGGCAAGAACGGGCTGCCAGAAAGCGTCATTGCCAATGGACAGGAAGTGCTGGCACGCCCCGTCAAACTGGTGGCATTGGACAACAAGGGCAAGGAGTTGTCATGGAAATGCAAGGCACCCAGTTTCAACGGCGAGACACAAACCACAATCACCGCCAAAAACCAGTTTGAATGTGACGCCCTCAAAATTGAGGCAAACATTCGCATGGAGCAGGACGGACTACTGCGCTATGACTGGAATCTCACGACAGGCAAAAAGCCGCTGCCGCAACGCCTCTATGTGGACATTCCAGTCAAGAAGGAAGTGGCAACTCTTTATCACGCCATAGGCGAGGGACTTCGCCACAATCCAGCAGACATCGTACCAGAGGGGCAAGGCCTGGTATTCTCCAGCAGAAGCATACAGCAGACGAATTTCGAGAGCTTCCTGCCCTATATCTGGGTTGGAAACGACGACAGGGGTATTTGCTACGCCGCAGATTGGGACAAGGGCTGGTGCCACAGCAAGAAACGTGATGGAGTGGAATTGCACCGTGAAAAGGATGGCACCGTCGTCATCAGGCTCAATCTTCTCAACGAGCCCCAAAAACTTCAGGCAGACAACACAATCACATTCGCGCTACTGCCATCGCCTGTAAAACCCATGCCCAAAGGCTGGCGCGGCTGGCGGGACGCATTCACGAACAAGGCAACGCAACTCTCGCGCTGCCTGTACTCGCCACCATACTGGGGCTCATTGTGTTCCTGGGCAAGCAGGTATCCCGCATTTGGCGACTTTGGATACTGGGACAAACTGTTCGAAGCGCAGAGGACAGGCAAGGTGGATCAGCAATATGTCGATGCATGGATTGACAGACTGCTGAAGGCGCGAGGCTCCCTGTATGGAGGCACTATAAACACAAAGTCCCCCGAAGAAGCCCGCAAATACCTGAAAAATCATGTAGGCTATGCGTTTAGGGCACTTGCTGGTCTGAACAAATACCAGGACAAGAGCATTGTATATTGCTATACTTGCAATCTAGATTCCGCAGGCAAACTGCCTGAATACCCTGTCATGAGGGACGAATGGGTCACAGGACAGATGCTCAACCTCTCATACGTGGACTATGCCATCTTCTATCTGGACAAGATGCTGGAGCACGGCTTCAAAGGCATCTACAACGACAATGTATTCCTGAAGGGCGGCTTCAGCTGGGCCAATGGCGAGGCCTGGATTGACGAGAAGGGCACCGTACATCCATCAATGGGCCTCTGGCGTAGCCGCGAATACCACCGCCGCCAGGCAATCACCATGCAGGAAAGAGGCCTGAAGCCCTGGATCACGGCACACCACACCAACACCAACAACCTGGTCACACTGGGATATGCCACCAACACTATGGGCATGGAATGGAAATACGGCGCCAACGACTTCCAGGAGCGTTTCACTTCCGGCTACATACGCGCCGTCTGCTCTGGTCGCCAAGGTGGCTTCTTCCCCACAATACTTGACGGCATCGTCGGCACAAAGTCTCCCGAGCAGAAGACCTGGGCGACACGCACAATGCTTGCCTCCCTGCTGCCCCACGAAGTCCAACCAACCTGCCCTCGCGGCTCGAATTACAGCCTGATAGTCTCCACTCTGGACAAGTTCTACGACTTCGGCACATGGAAAGACGACTGCAAAGTATATCACTTCTGGGATGCCACCTCGCCAGTGAAATGCAGCAATCCTGACCTCAAGCAAATCACCTACCGCCTAGGCAATGAAATGCTGACCTTCATCGGCAGCTTCGCCGAACAGGACTGCAACGCCGAAATGGAATATGGCATTTCCATTGCCAGCGCAGCCAACGACGAAAACCAGCAGCCACTGGATGTTTCAGGCACCAAGGTCAAGTTCTCTCTGAAAAAGCACGATTTCATCATCATCCGCACAAAGGTGAAAGAATAGACATCGTGTAACAGCGTGCCTCGCCATTTGCCGCAGTGGCGACGGCGCTGAACCCCAAAAAACATCTAAGAATCAAACAAATTAACGCTTATGCCTCGCCATCGCTACTGGTAACTTGCAACATTGAATATCCGTGAAAAAATGGGGTGAAGGTGTTACAAATGCCATGGATTTGCGATTCAAATAAAATTAAAAGTGAAACACTTGGGAAAATATGTTGCCGAACAGTTTTTGCAATTATCCCGACATAAACACAAAATGAGGAAAACTCCGATGAAAAAAAGATGATGAATTTCTGAGCATCCAGTTTATTCATCCTGGCAGTGAAAGAACTGATGTTAAACGTCTTGGCACGACGGACGTCATCAATGAAGTGCTTTATGACTTCATAGGACGCTGATGACCAAAGGGGCATAAGTGCGCCTGGCACATAGACGAATAAACGAAGTATGCGGCAATGCTCTCCATGGATTTATCCAATGGAGAAAATGGATGTCTTGTTTACAGCTCCAGTTTTGCAATTACCTCTAATAAAAATGCATTCATAACTACAAAACTAAAAGGAATTTTCCATTATGCCTACAGTCATTTCTTCAGGCGGTGCATTAAACGGGAATCTAATAGTTGGATATGACGAAATAGTTTCGGATATTACGGTGGAACAAAATATTTTTTGGTTCGGTATCTACAGCTATCTGTACGTCTCCAGCGGCGGCACGGCGAACGGCACCACGAAGGACCTGCTGCTGGAGCAAGGCACATACTATCTCTCCATGGAGAGCACCAACGCCAAGAAGGGCGGCAGCGGGGACTTCACCGTGTCCTACGGAGAGAGGACGCATTTCTTCGAGGCGGACGACAAGGACGACAACGCCATCACTGGCGCGGAAGTGGCGGTCTTCGGCGGCGAGTGGGGCGACTGGGTTGGCATGGGCGATGCCATCGACTACAGCGCTCTGCAACTGGACGGCGCGACGCGCTTGTCCCTCAATGTGAACGCCACGGACGCGGCAAAATTCACCGTGTGGACCCTGGACGACACGACGGGCAAGACCAAGTTCCTCCAGGGCACCACGCTGAAACTGGACAAAGGCACAGGCGAGTACGGCGCCACCACGAAGGACCTGCTCCTTGAGGCAGGCACATACTACCTCTCCATGGAGAGCACTAACGCCAAGAAGGGAGGCAGCGCGGAGTTCACCGTGTCCTACGGCGAGCGTGCCCACTTCTTCGAGGTGGACGACAAGGACGACAACGCTATCGTGGGCAATGAAGTGGCAGACTTCGACGGCGAGTGGGCCGACTGGGTCGGTATGGGCGACGTCATTGACTACGCCAGGCTGGATTTGAGCGAGGCCGCCGCGCGTGTCGCATTCGATGTGACATCCACGGACGCGGGCAAGTTCACTGTGTGGAGCGTGGACGCCAAGACTGGCAAGCTGAAGTCCGTGCAGGCAAGCACACTGAAGCCGGACAAGGCGAGCGGTGACTACGCCGTCACCACGAAGAGCCTCATGCTGGCGCAGGGCACATATTACCTCTCCATGGAGAGCAGCAACGCCAAGAAGGGCGGCAGCGCGGACTTCACCGTGGCATATACCGATGACTGCAGGCTGTTCAATGATGGCGACAACGGCAACGACACCTGGCAGGCCGCGGCAGAGAACGATGTGCTGGCAATCGGCGACAATGCGTCAGGCTGGGTTGGCTTCGACGACGCCAGCGACTACTATGCATTCCAGGTGGACGAGGCAGGCAAGCTGTCATTGACCTTCGACGAGGCCACGGAGGCGGCGGTCAAGGCGAAGCAGCTCAAGCTGAGTTGCCTGGACGCCAAGGGCAAGGCAGTCTCGCTGGCGGCGCTCAAGGATGGCAGCGTGGACTCCAGCAAGGTGCTGTCGGAAGGCACGTACTACCTAGGCGTCACCTGCGCCAACACGCAGAAGTACGAGACGAACTACAACATCAATCTGGGCATGTCTTATGTTCACGTACAGCGTGTGATTGTCGCCGTTAAAATGACCTTTGAAGCGATTACCACCGTAACCGATTGGCACCCAAGTCGTTTCCTGA
>JAFSTJ010000490.1 GCA_017450525.1 Victivallales bacterium
GGCTTTGGCGCCTATTTCGCAGCGCATGATGCTGGCTGCGCTCCAAAGCAAATCTCCTATTCAGGTGTTTCTGATTCAGTCTTACGCCTGGGCCTGGAGACATTCTGCGGAGGAGTGGAAGATTGCTATGAATGCCCGTTCCCGTATGTGCTGGCTGGCTTCCAGGGCGACTGGATAGAGCCTTGCGAAATATACCGCAGCTGGGTGGAAAAGGCACTTGACCTGAAGAAGCACACGCATTTTCCATCTTGGGCGGAAGATTCGCCCATCACGCTCATCTACCCCGTCTGCGGTGATGGCACCATAAAAGCAGAGCCCAACCAGTATTTTCCATACATGAACGGCCTGCCCTACGTAGAGAAGATGGCAGAGGCTCTGCAAAGCAAGATAATGGCGCTACTGATGCGCTGGGACAAGAACGGCCCATGGCTGCCACCTGAAATATGGCCGCCATTAGGTGGCGAAAAAGCAATGCTGGACTTCAAGGAGGCACTGCACTCCAGGGGGCATCTGCTAGGACTCTATGGTTCAGGAACTGCATACACACTGAAAAGCTACACCAACAGCTACGACGCAACGGAGGAGTTCCGCGAAAAGCATCTAGACAAGGCAATGTGTGCCAATCCTGACGGCAGCCTCTGCATCAATGAAATGGGCGGCATTCGCACTGGCCACTACATGTGTACGGAAACCGATTATTGCCACACAGTCATCCGCCAGCAGATACAGGATATGGCAAAGGCAGGAATTGACTTTCTTCAGTACTTTGACCAGAACCTGGGCTGCTGCAACTATCTTTGTTACAGCACCGAACATGGTCATTCCTCCATTCCTGGACAATGGTCAACTGGCAGCATGCTCTCACTGCTGACTGAGTTGAACCAGGCCATCCGCGCCACTGGCAGCAATATGCTCCTGGGCACGGAAGGTGCGGCAGCGGAGTGCTTTGTGCGAGAACTTCCGTTCAATGACCTGCGCAGTTCGCTTTATTTCGCGGAATATCCAGTTCCAGCCTACAACTACGTCTTCCATCAATACACCACAAACTTCATGGGAAACCAGGTGCATTTCACGCAATGCATAGACCATGACAAGTCGCCATACGACCTGCTCTTCAGAATGGCATATTGCTTCATGAAGGGCGATATGCTCTCCATTCCCATGCGGGAGAACGGGCTTGTGGACTGGGGCAATGACGGAGACTGGTCAATACAGCCACCAGAACAGGAGAGAATCCTGGCATTGTGCCGCAACTTGAATGCCATGCGCCGCCAGCATCCAGAAATCTTCCTGTACGGACGAATGCAACGCCCACGCCTAACTGTGAAATGCGACACATACGACATATACCACAAGGCCAGATGCATGACTTTTGACAGCGTGCTCACTTCTGGATGGACAACCCCAAGTGGAAATTACGCCCAGGCCCTGGTAAATTACCTGCCATGGCAACAGGACATCACAGTGAATGGTAACAAAATGAGCATTGAGGCACTTTCGGCTAAAATAATCAACATATAAGGAAAAGAAAATGTCTGATTGGAGAAACATAAGGGAAGGCAGGCGAATAGTCGGGGAAGGCTACGCGGACCAGCCATACGTGGTGCAGACCGATGACGGAGCATGGCTTTGCTGCGTCACATTGTCTGGCCAGATTGAAGGCAGCAGCGACCAGCACGTTGCCACATTCCGCAGCAAGGACCAGGGGCACACTTGGGAGAATGAAGTTCGTCTGGAGGAGCCAGGCGCACCCGAAAACAGCTATGCTGTCATGCTGAAGGCAGACAATGGCAGGATATACATATTCTACGACCGCAATACGGACAATATACGCGAAATCCCATTCCACGACAGGTCAAATACCTATACAAGGGTAGATTCACTTGGGCATTATGTTTTCCGCTACAGCGACGACAATGGCAAATCCTGGAGCAAGGACTTCTATGATGTGCCAGTGCGTGATTTCCAGTGCGACAGGGATAATGTTTTCCAGGGCAAGGTGCGCTTTTTCTGGAATGTAGGCAGGCCATTCAAGCACAATGGCATCGCATATATGCCATTGAGCAAGGTGGGCGAGATGGGACGCGGCTTCTACCAGCAAAGCGAAGGCGCCCTCATCATGAGCGACAATATCCTCACGGAAAAAGATCCCGCAAAAATCCACTGGGTGACTTTGCCAGATGGTGAATACGGCCTACGCACACCGCCAGGTGGTGGACCCATCTCCGAGGAGCATAGTTATGTGGTGCTGAGCGATGGCTCGATATGCGCCAGCTACCGCAGCATTGACGGATACTCTGTTGAATGCTACAGCAGAGACGGCGGGCACACTTGGGAACAGCCCCACTACAAGCGGCTTGCCTCTGGCAATCTGGCAAAGCATCCCCGCGCGGCCAACTTCATCTGGAAGATGCAGGACGGAAGATACCTGTACTGGTTCCACAATCATGGCGGCCCTGTCATGAAAAAATTCTTCCTTTACGAGGGGAAACGGAATCCCTACATGGGCAGGAATCCTGTCTGGCTTTGCGGCGGCATTGAGGTGGACACTCCACGCGGCAAGGAAATCTCCTGGCAGGAACCACATGTATTCATCTACGACAAAAATAGACACACACGCATAAGCTACCCAGATTTCTGGGAGGAAAACGGCAAATACTACGTGTCTGAAACACAGAAGGACACTGCACGTGTCCATGAAATACCAAAGGAATACATTGACAGCCTGTTCCTGCCACCCAAAGGACAGCTTCTCGCCGAGGGAAAAGGCGGGCAATCCGTGGATATGCCGAAGTTTCCAAAGGCAGATACCAGCATAATAAGAATGACATTTGACCTGCAAAGCGACATCCATGGCGAATGGTGCAAGGCATTGGATGAGGAAAACCTGGGCTTCCGCGTCTCATTCACGTCTCAACGCCAAATCATGCTGCAATGGCTGGAACCTGAACGGCAGGCCTACATAAACAGCCAGGTTCTTCCTGACAAAGTCAGCACAGCTGAAGTCGTCATTGACATGGGACCTGGCATCGTATATTTCAAATGCAACGGCATTCTTTGCGACGGCGGCACTGAAATGGAATACGGCTGGAAATTCTACGATGCGGACATGCAATGCCTGGACTGGGCAAAGCAAATCACCCTCTCCCCAAACATCGCCAAATTCACCATGACTTTGGAGACACCATAACATTAACGCCCCCGAGCTGTTCCCGCTAAGGCAACCTGAGTGGGTGCCGCCTCGGCGCCCACATAACAGCCGCGTCGGCAACCACATTAACGCCACCAGGCTGTTCCCGCTAAGGCAAGCCGAATGAGCGCCGCCTCGGCGCCCACATAACAACCCGCCCCACATTGGCCATCAAAAAAAGGAGTACATATAATGCCATCAGTAAAAGAAACTTTACGCAATAAAAATATTGCACTTGGCGGTTGGTGCCAGATTGGGCATCCAGCCGTGGCGGAGATACAGGCGCAGTCTGGAATGCAATGGCTGGCACTGGACTGCGAGCACGGCGAAGCCAGCGAGGCGGACATCGGTGACTTCTGCCGTGCCACAATCGGCGGTGGTGCGGAGCCATTTGTGCGCGTCCGCGCCAACGAGACATTGGACATACGCCGCGCTCTGGATTTGGGGGCAACAGGCGTGATTGTGCCTCTGGTGAATAATGCGTCAGATGCAAAGCGTGCTGTTGCCGCGGCAAAATACCCGCCCAAAGGCATTCGTGGCTTTGCGTTCCAGCGGGGTAATTGCTGGGGACGGGACTTTGACGCGTACGCGGCGACGGATGACACACGCTGTGTCATCGTAATGATTGAATCCAGGGAGGCCGTTGAGAACATAGCCGCCATTCTCGATGTTGAAGGGGTGGATGGCGTGTTCATAGGCCCATACGACATGAGCGGCTCATACGGCATAGTGGGGCAGACAAGCAGCCCCATCATAGTTGAGGCCTGCGCGAAGGTCGCCCAGGCCTGCCTTAAGCATGGCAAGGCAGCGGGACAGCACATAGTTACGCCTACGCCAGAAAATATAGCGGCGGCAAAGAGGCAAGGCTACACTTTCATCGCACTTGGCATGGATACTTATTTTCTGGCAAACGGGGTAAGGACTGCACTGGAGATGTTCAATGGATAAGATACTTGTAACTGCGACGGAATACGAAAAGGCCAGGGACTTCTTCAATGGAGTACCTGACTTCCAATGCCTGCCAGTCCCAGCTGACGAGGCTGGCCTGTCCCATGCAATACGCAATGAAAACGCAAAATATGTGATAGTAGGCGTGGAGAAGTACAGCTCGGAACTCTACGATGCACTTCCAAGGGGGGGCGTAATCGCCCGCTTTGGCGTGGGACATGACGGCATTGACAAGGCGAAGGCAAGCGCAAAGGGCATTTTCTGCACCAATACGCCAGGCACATTGGATGACGCAGTGGCGGAATGTGCCATCGCCCTTATGCTGGATGCGGCACGACACATCGCAAATTGCGCAAACGCCGTACGCAATGGGCAGTGGGGCACCTGGAAAGGAATGCAGCTTGGCGGAAATACACTAGCAATCATCGGCGGCGGGCACATTGGCCGCAAGGTGGCGAAAATCGCCAGCGCAGGTCTTGGAATGAAAGTGCTCTGCTACGATGTGGTGCCAGTGGATTGCCCATTCTTCGACGAGTGCTATGCCGACTTTGCGGATGCAGTGCGCCAGGCGGACGTTGTGTCCCTACACCTTCCCGTGCTGCCCACCACCATCGGTTTCATCAACCAGGAACGCCTGTCCTGCATGAAGACTGGCGCAATTCTGGTGAACACAGCTCGTGGCGCGGTTGTGGATGAGGCGGCGCTTTACGATGCCCTCGCCAACGGAAAGTTATCCTGCGCCGCGCTGGATGTGTTCCAGAATGAACCCTACACGCCAGTGACGCCAGGCAAGGATCTGCGCACACTTCCAAATGTGCTGATGACAGCACACATCGCCAGCAGCACACAGGAGGCTTGCCTGGCAATGGCCGCCTCAGCCGTGGAAAACATCCGCAGCATACGCAACGGCGAACCGCAAAATGCCAGCCTGCTTAACAAGGTTCTGTTGAAACAAAGAGTTTAGATATGGACTGGTATGACATAAATGAGAGCGATATTCTGCGAAGCAATCAAAGGTTGCAGGAAGCCTGCAGCCGTATGGCTCCCATTGTGACCAGGGACTTCACCATCTACATACGATTGGCACATTTCACGCTGGATGCCCAGGCAGTCAATGTGCGCCCTCATATCCACAGGTTTTTCGAGATAGGCTTTGCAAACCGCGAAAGCAACATATACGAATTGGAAGGCACCGAACACGAAATCCAGTCATCCTCAAGACAGGCCATCGCCATACCCGCCGAACTTTCCCATTTGAGAAGAACTGAAAAGCCAGGCGCGATTTGTTTCGGCATTGTGGTGGATTTCCAATGCGCATCACGGCAGACAATGCAGCGCTTCATTCAGGAACTGCGTAACCAAGACTTTGTGCTCCAGCTCAATGAACAGACCTTTGCATTGCTGGAGGAAGTCTGGGCGCTGTCATTTTCACCTTACAGCCCGCTTTTGTACAATACCCTGTCCCTGAAAACCACATTGGTTCTGATTGATATTCTGAAAAACAGTTTCCCTGACATATTCATCGAAAAGCAGGAAACTGTCCCTGCAGGAGAACTGCTCAGCATAATTGAGCAGCAACTGGAAAACAGCCTCTGCGAAGAAAACATTATTGATATCATACAGCGCAAATGCGGCGTGTCAAAACGGCATATCAACCGCATATTTGTAAAGAAATACAATATGCCATTAAGGCAGTATATCATAGGCGAAAGGCTGCGCCTGGCCTCTAGACTGCTCCTAAACTCAAATTCCAGCGTAAAAATGATTGCTCTTAATTGTGGTTTCTGGAATATGAGCTACTTTAACAGGCAATTTAAAAAATCCTTCAACATGTCCCCCGTGGAATATCGCCAGCGGGGTTAGAGGCCTACCAATCGTAGCCGGCTCCAATTTACCTTTACCTGCGGCTAAAGCCGCAGGCTACGATTTACTTGCCCCGAGCTACGATTGCTTGCCCCGGGCTACGATTGCTTGCCGCCTGCGGCTAAAGTTTCTTCCACAGGCGAATCGGAGCCCGCGACAAGCAAATCGTAGCCTGCGGCTTTAGCCGCAGGTAAAACGCGTACACAACTGCCAAAGTAAAAAAACATGACCAACTACGACATAGCCGGCTTTGCGGCCATTGATTTGCAAAGCGCACTGGCAGACGATCTGCCCATTGCACAAGAAAGAATAGAGGCGCTGGCGCTGTTTTTGGCGGCGGCAAATGCACCCAAACAAGGTACCGCCTGGATTGTGCTGGACTTTATGGACCTGGATTTGACCATCGTGAATGCCATAAAGATGGCGGTGGACAGAGACACTGGCCTCAATATGGACAGAGTGCACGTGTTCAGCACACACAACCATGGAGCAGGCCAGCCAATAAATGTTCAGGAAATCGCCGATTTGGCTGCGCACGCGGCAAAGGAGGCCATGTCCAAGGCGCGTCCAGCCGAAATACGCGGCATTCAATTTGCAATGCCAGAGGGTCTGAACTATCGCAGCAGAATAGAAGTGCCTGAATTCGATGGAATGTGGACCACCTTCGCGGGGCCAGACATGAAGGAGCGCCGTTCCGCCTCTGGCTTCATCGAACAAGCTATACGCAATATCAATGACGGCAAACTTAGTTACTTTGGCTACTGCCCGTCCCAGCGCCCTGCCCCGTCATACAAGCCAGGCGATCCAGATTTCTTCTTCATGGAGTTCCGCGATGCGGAGACAAAGGAGGCGCTTGGCTCGCTGTCACGCTTTGCAATGCACGCCATCATGCGTTCCAATGCGAGCAAATATTACAGTAGCGACTATCCCTGGCATATTAGGAACGAGGCAAAGTCCCGCTTCGGTGGAACTGCCATATTCATGAATGGCCCTTGTGGAGACATCGCACCATGTTTCCCCTGGCCAGACAAGGAAAATGGCCTGGCACGGCAATATGCGGAGTCAATGCTAAACGCCGCGATGGAGAAGATTGACACACTACCCTTTGAGCCACTGCAAGTACGCCACTGGCGCAAACTGGTGCCGTTGCCAGTACGCACAAAAGTGCTGGATAACAAGGTTACTGACCTAGGCGAAATGCCGCCAACGGAGCAGCTTCCCCAGCGCAAGCAATATCTGGAGAAGAAAATGCTGGCGGACACCCTACCCTTCCTACAGGAAAAATATAGGAATGGTGAGGTTCTCCC
>JAFSTJ010000491.1 GCA_017450525.1 Victivallales bacterium
GTATATGTCAGCACCGAGGGCGAACAGAAGCGGATAAGTGGCAGGAACTTCAACGACATGACATTCCTGGTGCAATCTGGCTTGGAGAAGGGGGACATTATCTACATAAGGCAAAACAGGCAGAAATAGCGGGTGCGAATGTGGGCGCCGCCTCGGCGCCCACATTAAACAACAAATATGAAACCGATAATACACATAGATGGACTGAAACGGCATTACATGATGGGCGACACACTGGTTGCCGCCCTGGATGATGTGTCGTTGGATGTGCGCCCTGGCGACTTTCTGATGATAGTCGGCAGTTCAGGTTCTGGCAAGTCCACGCTGATGCACTTGCTGGGATTGCTGGACGTGCCAACTGATGGCCTGATGAGCATCAATGATGCCAGCATATCAGAATGTAGTGAGGCGCAGTTGTCCTGGATGAGGAACGAGCATATTGGCTTTGTGTTCCAGTCTTTCAATCTGCTGAATGACTTGACGGTGGTGGAGAACATAGCCTTGCCTCTTGTGTATCGCGGCATCTCGCGCAAGGTGCGCCAGGAGCGGGCAACGGAACTGGCTAAAAAACTGGGGCTGGGAAAGCGTCTCAAGCACCATCCAAAGGAGTTGTCAGGCGGGCAGTTGCAGCGTATTGCAATCGCCAGGGCATTGATTGGCGAACCTGACATCATTCTTGCTGATGAGCCCACGGGAAATCTGGACAGCGCCACCAGTGCCGAAATCATGCAGATTCTCTATGATTTGAATGCACAGGGGCACACCATAATCATGGTCACGCATGACCCCAAATTGGCGGACCAGGGTACAAGAAAAGTCACTTTGCTTGACGGCAAGATCATAGAGGACGTGCCAGGAAAGCGCAAGCCTCCAGAACCAGAAAAGTGCCAGGAAGCCACGAAGACCTACACAAAACGTAGTGGCGTCAGCGCATTGGATTTGGTGCGAATCGGCATCAACGAAGGACTACTTGCACACCAGATGAGGACATTCCTCACAATGCTGGGGATAATCATCGGCATTTCATCCGTCATTGCCATGTCTAGTTTCTCACTTGGCAGCAAGAAGAAGCAGGCGGACCAGATACGAGCATTGGGCGCGAATCTGGTCAGGATTGTGGACAAGCAGTACGAGAATGAGCGCCTGGTGGAAGCGCGTGTAAGGGGTTCCATGGGCTTGAGTAGGCAGGACTTGGCGGCATTGCGCACTGGCATACCTGACATAGAGAAAGCTGCCTGTGTCCGTGAGGTCAAACTTAATGTGGTTCATTCGATGGCAGGTGTGCTATCGCCTCGTGTGCTAGGTGTGCAAGGGGACTATCTGGAGGTTAACAACCTGGCGCTTCGCACTGGTCGTTTCTTCGATGCAGGCGATTGGGCTGGCAGTACACGCAACATAGTGCTTGGGCATACTATTGCCAAAAGCATAATGGATGCCAAGAAGAACGACGACCTCATCGGAGAAATCGTGCTTTTGGGCGGCAATCCGTTCACGGTGGTGGGCATCCTGGAGGAAAAGGCGATGGATGTGGATGAACTGGAGGCCACTTCCATTAGCGATCCAAACAGGGACATTCTAATGCCTTTGGAAACCTTGTTGACTAGAACCTCATATCTGGACTTGCGAAGCGAGGTGGATGAAATACAATTGCAACTTACTACGGAGGACAGCCTTGCCAGGGCAGGGCGCGCAATCCGCGCAATTCTGGGTGCGACACATGGTGGATTGACTGACTATGACATGGTCATTCCAATGGATCTGCTGAAGCAGAAACAGCAGTCACAACGCTTGCTGGACATATTGACCATCATCATATCCTCTATTTCAATCGTTGTCGGCGGTATAGGAATCATGAACATCATGCTTGCATCCGTGACGGAGCGAGTGCGCGAAATCGGCATCAGGCGTGCTATTGGCGCTACAAAGATGGACATTATGCGGCAGTTCCTGACAGAATCAATGACCATATCGGTAACTGGCGGCATTTTCGGTGTTATCTTGGCTGGAATGGTGGTTGTCGTCACCTGCCATTTCATCGTGCTGCCTGTGGTGTTCAGCCTGCCTTTGCTGGGAATCGCGGTGATTGCCTCCACGCTGACAGGTCTGATATTTGGAATATACCCAGCATACCAAGCCGCCAACAAGAATCCTGTGGATGCCTTGAGGAGTGAATAAATGAAAGCCTTTCTTCTCTTTCTTATAGTGTTTTGCCTTGTCTTTGCGGACGAAAAGACAAATGAGACTAAGAAATATTCGCTGGATGAATGTATTGCATACGCAATGGAGCATTCGCCAGTATTGGCAAAGCAGAACCTGACTGTGATGAACCAGAAGTTGCAGACTGTCATCGAGCAGGCGGTATTCGACTTCAAACTCAACGGCGGCTATACGCAGCGTGCACAGGCAGGGACTGGTGACACGTCAGTCACATTGAGCAAGGAATTTGAGAATGGATTTGACGTGAAGAGCTGGGTGAGCACTGTACGCGAGAATGGTGTTGGTGTCACGTCTTCATACGTAGCGGTTCAGGTGTCAAAGTCCATCCTTGGCGGTGGCAGGGCTGCTGAGGTGCGTTACAATATGGATGCCAGCATGCTGGATGAGATCAGCACATACAACACCTGGAACAGAGCGCGCAGAAAACTTGCGCAGGATGTCAAGGTGGCATATTACGGCATCATCCAGGCACAGCAGTCCCTGCTTGTTAAGGAACGTGCATTGAAGAATGCGGAGCATACCCTGGCTCTTACCAAGGAACGCGAAAAGCCATTGGACATAATGACGGCGCAGATCAGGATACCTGAAAATGAACTGGCAGTCAATACGGCGAAGAGGGCAATTCTCAATGGTTTGGATTCACTGAAGGAACTTATTGGGATGGAAGTGACGGAGCCATTCGACATAACAGGGGATTTCGACTATCAGGTCAAGGACCAGGATTTGAAGAAAGATATGGAGTTCGCTCAGGACAATCTTGAGACCTTCATAAACAACAGGCTGGAACGTCGCAAACTGACGATGCAGGAGGAAATCTATGACAACAAGACCATCCCCGATGTCAAGTTGTCCGCAACGCATTACAAGTATGGCGATGGCGACGGATTTAACTTCAATGGCAGGGAAGAACAGGTCATAGCGCTTAACTTCACTTGGAATCTGGGGCGCAACGCGGAATTGGCAAGGTTGCAGACCAGCCGTAACAAACTGGAATCAAACCAGCACGACTATTTCATTTTGCAGCAGGAACTGAAGACATCGGTAATCGGTTACCACAGGAGGCTTCTGGAATCTGCCGATGCAGTTCGCCTTCAGGAAAGCATCTGTGATTTCCAGAAGCGCAAGGAAGAACTCTACAAGGACAAGTGGGAAAACGGTGAAATTGACATTCTGGAACTTGTCCGTACACAGACCGACCTGGAAAACGCAAACGTAGCCTTGATTGAAAAGAAGATAGCGTATCTGCAATTGCTGGCGAATTACGAATATACCGTAGGCAGAATGTAATTTGATCCACAGATTAGCACAGATTATCACAGATTAAATCTGCGTCAATCTGCGTCAATCTGTGGATAAATA
>JAFSTJ010000492.1 GCA_017450525.1 Victivallales bacterium
AATACTTCAAGTGATTAAGGCCATTATACATGGAGGTGTCAAGTGAAACGCGAAAAATCTCTAGAGGCAATCATAGCAGAGAATGCACAGCAGCTGAAAAAATGCTATGATAAACTTTTCCGGATCATGCCGGAGTATTTCTTTGTGACGTTCAATGACGATGTACTTGGCCTGCTTTTGCCCTGCATCTCGCAACTTCTGCCTGGAAGCCCCGCAATTGAGCGCAAGATGAAGGGAAAATTATACCGCATGTATCTTGCGTCCCACGATGATTTCCATTCCTATAATCTGGCAGAGACACTTAGTTTCCGTGGCGCTTTGATCCATGAATCGACAAAGCCCTTTGTCTCCCAGGATGGAAAAGACTATTATCTGGTGGTTGAAGAGTTCACATTGGAATCAGAATATGGTTCTGCTGGACGTTTTTCATTCAAGGAGATTTGCGACAAGGGCGGCAAACTGGACAAGGATACCAAGGCTGCCATGAAGTCATTGTATGAACGGCTTAATTGGAGCCAACTGACCGACCTTACAGAAGACCGTCTTTTTGAACGCATGCTTCTGGCACTTGAGATAGAAGGCCGTGCTTGCGCCGCAGTTAAGATCACAAAACGTGATGACGACTGCAGGCTCTTGGTACTGGCACAGAACGCTGGCAACGGCAGTTCTTACTTCAATCTCGTGGTGGCCGCGTTGAATCTCTACGGCTTCAACATCAAGCGCGCATACTGGCGTGAATTCGCCCATGCAAATGACATCAATGACCTGGATCACACCACTGTCGATTGTGGCAGTTTCTATTTTTCTGGTGACAAATCACGCCTGGCTGAACTTGAACGTGCAGTCAGGGCACTTTACTGGGGACAGATTGACGACATTTTCTACAAGGAATTCTGCCTGAAGCGCGGGCTCAATCCCGCTGATGCGGCCTTCTTCCGCGCCGCTGCGGAATTTCTCCACAGCCAATTTGCGTTTGTAAATCACTCCGCCTATATGGAAAACAACATCAAACGCATAATTACAATATATCCAGAACTGTCATTCCGCATTTTCGGTTTGTTCTGTGACAAGTTTGACCCTGCGAAGAAACGCCCAGCAGCCAAGACATTGAAGACCGAAACTGCGGCAATCGAGGCAGAAATCGCAGGTATCAACAGCGGTTTGCCTGAACGTGACGTGTGGGCAAAGAACATTTTCACCGCCATGCTCACCTGGGTTCAATGCATCCTAAAATGCAATTTCTTTGTACCAGACAAAGGTGCCCTGGCATTCCGTCTTTCGCCAGATTTCATGAAGTTCTTCGGCTCAATCTCCCAGAATTATGTAAATGCCTTCCCTGCGGACCGTCCATTCGGCGTATTCTTCTTCTACCGTTCCAATGCGGCGGGCTTCCAGATTCGCTTCTCGGACATTGCACGCGGCGGCTGGCGCACTGTCATACCGCGCCGTATTCCTGGCTTCCTTGAAAGCCGTGACCTTTACAATGCCGCCCATGATGAACTCTTCCGCGAAGGATATGTGCTCGCGCACACACAGCACATGAAGAACAAGGACATCTACGAAGGCGGCTCCAAGATGATCATGCTGCTGGACACGGATTTGCCCCGCGAAAAGGTCAAGCCCACCCTCTGGGAGGCGCAGGCAGCAGTATTTGACGCATTCCTTTCATTGATCAACTGCGATGAGAAAGGCATTCTCCGCGAAAAGAACATCGTCGATGCGCTTGGCAAACGCGAAATCATCGAAATCGGGCCAGATGAAAACATGTTCGACACTATGATTTCCTATATGGGCAACTACGCCGATGTTCGTGGCTATGTGCTTGGAAGCGGCATCATCTCAGGCAAACCCGAAAGCGGCATCAACCACAAGGAATACGGCGTCACCAGTTTTGGCGTCCACACATATCTGCTGCGCACCCTTAAGGAGTTCGGCATCAACCCATTCAAGGATGATTTCACAGTAAAGATTTCTGGCGGCCCCTTTGGCGATGTGGCAGGCAACATGATGAAACTCCTTCTTCGTACAGAAAAAGGCAAGCCCGTCTATCCAAAGTTGCGCATTACCGCCATTACCGATGGTCCTGCCGCAATTTACGACCCTGCTGGAATTGACCGTGCAGAACTTGGCAAATTGCTCTTGAAGCAGAATCTTGACGCCTTTGATCCAAAGAAACTCAAGGGAGAAGGCGCAATCATGCTTTTCTCGGAAATCCAGACTGATAAAAATGGCGATGAATATCACCGCGCAGTCGAAGTCCGCAAAGGCAAGAATGTGGAAATCACCCTTACCCGCGATGATTTCATGCGCCGTTTCCAGAGCAATCTGGAAAGTTATGCGGATTTCTTCATTCCATGCGGAGGGCGCCCCTCCACAATCAACAGTTCCAACTGGGAAAACTATGTCAAACGCGATGGCAAGGGCTCGCTGGCAATCGTGGAAGGCGCCAATTCCTTCCTGACACCTGACGCCCGCATTCAACTCCAGAAAAACGGAGTGCTCATCGTCAAAGACGCCTCGGCCAATAAATGCGGCGTAATCACCTCCTCATACGAGATTCTCAGCGGTCTGATGCTCAAGCCACAGGAATTTATCAAGGCAAAGCCAGTGCTGGTGCCTCAGGTAATGCACAAACTGGAGCAGACCGCTTCCCGCGAGGCAGAATGGCTCTTCTCCATGCGCCATACGACAGGCCGCCTGATGACAGAATTGACAGAGGAACTGTCACGTTCAATAAATGCCAAAAACATACAGATTGGAGAATATCTGGATGCACATCCTGAATTGATTTCCGATGAAATCATTCTGGCGCATCTACCTGAAATATTCCGCAAGGAGTATAAAGGCCGCCTGCACAGGATTCCAGCAGAATACCGCAAGGCAATCGTATCCGTGGAACTTGCGGCACGCATCATTTACACTTCCGCCAATGGACTGGAGGACGAAATCGCACGCGCCTGCAAATAAGGCGTTGCAATAAGAAATCTAGTCTGCAATACCGATGAACCTAGCACTAGGTTCATCACATAATAGTAGTGGCCATAGTTAATGGTGAAAATTAACTATGGCCACTTCTTTATTCATCCACAATTTTGCATGGAGCGGACTTTGACCGCTGCAAATGTGGAGTTGAGAGTTTTATTAATCAAACTTCTCTATATCTGCGGCAAATTCTGGTTCCCATGGGTAGTGTATGGTAAGTTTCTGACCGCCCATCTGCGCAGATTTGGCTGCATAGATGCCTGGCAGCGTCATGCACAGTCCGTCCCGCAAGGAAATCGGGAATTCCTTGTCTCCGTTCAACATTACCTGGAACAGATGGTCAAACAAAGCATAGTCCGCACCGCCATGTCCCGCCGCCTTTGAATTGTCAATATATTCATTTGGCATCATGCCAACTGGCAACTCGACAAATCTATCAGCACCATAGAGTTCATCTGAACGGAATCTGACCACCTGCGGCGCATCGCCACGACCGTCTATGCGCTCAAAATAGCCCTTCGTTCCGAATACGCGGTATGAATGATGGCCGATGAATGCACGGCAGGCACCATTCCGCAGCAGCCGTATAGTGACGCCAGATTCTGTCTGGAACAAGGCGGCCTGCATATCGTCCTTCTGCGCATCTGGATTGATATGCACTCCAGTTCCAACGCAGATTGCATAGCGTAGCACCTCTTTCATGATGCGAAGAAGTGGCCCTAGCGAATGTGTGCAGTAGCGGATAGGCGGCAATGTCCTGCGCCACGGGCTGTGCACCAACAGAGGATTTACCTCTGGTTTAGCCTTGGAGGCATGTATGTATTCCGCCTCCATGTAATATGGCTCGCCCAGTAGCCCTTTCTTGTAGAGATCCACCAGGGTGTTGATGAAGCCCCATTCATTTGGGTTTGCGCCAGTCATAAGCCTGGCATTGGACTTCTGTTCGGCGTTCCACAGCCTCCTTGCCTCGTCCAGATTAGCCACAGATGGAATATCGGAGAACACGTTGATGTTTTTCTCAAGTGCCTTGATGCAGAAATCTGCATGGACATCCGCGCCAGTCTCCACCAGAACCAGGTCCAATTCGTTCTTGTCCAGCATTTCGGCATAATCTGTATAGAATGCCACATTTGGAAAACTTTCTTTTAGTGCCTTATCCTGCAACCATTGCTTTTCACTCCAAAGCAATGGATCTATGTCGCAAGCAGCGACAAACTCCGTGCATTCAAAGGCGTCAGCAGCCAAATGAGCCATGTAGCGCCCGCGATGCCCCAATCCTACTACAGCAAATCTGATTTTCTCCATTTTGACAATTCCTCTTTGTGCCTATTCAGGTCCCCTAATTAACGCAGAGGCGCAGAGGCGCAGAGACGCAGAGAAACAAGTCTGAACTGTGACTTTTGCCTTTTCCGCGTCATCGTATGGTATGCAGAAGTCCTAAAGGACCGATGATTTCTGTTTGAGCAGCGGAGGCAAAACTAGTTTTGCCTCCGCTGCACAAATGGAAATCTGCGCTGCTTCAGCGCATCTGCATAGCCATACGAAAATCTGTGGCTATCTGTGCAAATCTGTGGATTAGTGACATCTCAGCGCCTCAGCGCCTCTGCGCCTCTGCGTTAAAGAGAGGTTCTGAACAGTTACTCCTCTTTTTCCAATTCACCTGGCGTATATAGACAAAATCTTTACCACTCTGCGACAACGCCGTCGCCTGTGCGCCATACCGGATTCTTCCAATGCTGGCCTGTTGCGGCCGCCTCGCGAACCTTGTCCTCGTTGATTTCAATGCCCAGGCCAGGCTTGCGATTGCGGTAAACATACCCGTCCTTGTACTCGAACACAGTACGGTCCTGCAGATAGTCCAGCAAGTCTGCGCCCTGGTTGTAGTGTATTCCAAGGCTTTGCTCCTGAATGACGGCATTCGGCGTGCCATAGTCCAACTGCAGGCTTGCGGCGAATGCAATCGGCCCCAGCGGGCAATGCGGCGCGACGGCCACGTCGAAGCACTCCGCCATGGCGGCTATCTTGCGACATTCCAGAATGCCACCCGCATGGCACAGGTCAGGCTGTATAATGTCCGCCACACCACGTACAAGTATGTCCTTGAAGCCCCAGCGGGTGAAATTGCGCTCGCCAGTTGCTATAGGCGTCGATGTGTGCCGCCTCAATTCGGCAAAGGCCTCTATGTTCTCGATAAGAACTGGTTCCTCGATAAACATCAGATGATATGGCTCCAGCTCCTTCATAAGAACACGAGCCATGGCCTGATGGACGCGCCCGTGGAAATCCACCGCAATGCCAAATTCCTTGCCCAGAGCATCCCGTATTGCGGCAACGCGGCTGACCGCAGCCTCCACCTTGCTCCAATTGTCAATGTAATCCAGTTCCGCAGTGCCGTTCATCTTTACGGCATGATAGCCCTGCTCCGCCTTCTCCTTGGCGGCACGTGCGGTGTCATCAGGCCTGTCACCGCCTATCCAGCAATATACCTGTATCCTGTCCCTAACCTTGCCTCCAAGCAAATCGTACACAGGCAGTCCCAATTCCTTGCCCCGTATGTCCCAAAGTGACTGCTCTATTCCTGAGATGGCGCTGGTCAAGACTGGTCCGCCACGATAGAATCCACCGCGATAGAGCACCTGGAACA